>JAAZBR010000224.1 GCA_012513735.1 Clostridiales bacterium
AGCGTCATCCGGACATGCAGCGCTATGTAAAGGCCCTCAACCACTTCTACCGGGAGCACCCGGCCTTCTATGAGGTGGACGATAGCTGGAGCGGCTTTCAGTGGCTGGAGGCCAACGACACCGATAACTCCGTGCTCATCTTCGTGCGGTACGATAAAAAGGGGGAGGCGGTGATCTGTGTCACCAACTTCACGCCCCAGTTTATACCACAGTATCGCTTCGGCCTGCCGTCTGACGGCCTGGTGACGGAGCTGCTCAACAGTGACCTGAAAACCTACGGCGGCTCCGATCAGTTCAACGCAAAGCCCATCAGGGCCGAAGCGATTGCACATAATGGTTTCCCTTGGTCCCTGGAGATTTGTGTCCCGCCTCTGAGCACGGTGTACTTCGGATACCAGAAAAGAGAACTTAAAACAACCAACAAGGAGGAACAGCCATGATTCGTAAGAAAACCTGTGTTGCCATGTTGCTGGCCGGCGGACAGGGCAGCAGGCTGGGCGTTTTGACGCGACACACAGCAAAGCCCGCCGTACCTTTCGGAGGGAAATACCGCATCATCGATTTTCCGCTCAGCAACTGCTCCAACTCCGGTATCGATACCGTGGGTGTGCTCACCCAGTGGCAGCCGCTGGAGCTGAACGCATATATCGGTTCGGGCAGCCCCTGGGATCTGGACCTGAACTCCGGCGGCGTGTATGTGCTGCCCCCCTATCAGGGCGGTCCGGAGGCGGAGTGGTACATGGGTACGGCCAACGCCATCTACCAGAACCTGCCCTTCCTGGAGCAGTATGATCCGGATTATGTGCTGATTCTGTCTGGCGATCATATCTATAAGATGGACTATGCCGATATGCTGCAGCACCACATCAACAACGAGGCGGATATTACCATCGCCGTGCGCCCCGTGCCTTGGGAGGAAGCCAGCCGTTTCGGCATCATGAATACCGACGAGTTGGGCAACATCATCGAGTTTGAAGAAAAGCCGAAGAACCCCAAGTCCAACAAGGCGTCTATGGGCATCTATATATTCAACTATAAGCGCTTGCGCGAGTTGCTGATTGCGGACGAAGCCAACCCCAACAGCAACAAGGACTTTGGCAAGGACATCATCCCTACCATGCTGGCTGCGGGCGACAAAATGGTGGCCTATAACTTTACCGCCTACTGGAAGGATGTGGGCACCATTGAAAGCCTGTGGGACGCCAACATGGACCTACTCACCGTGCCGCCGCCCGTGAACCTGCAGGACCGCAGTTGGCGCATCTATGCGCGCAACATAGGCATGCCGCCCCATTTCACAGCGGCCAGCGGCTCGGTGGAGAACAGCCTGATCACCGAAGGGTGCATCATCCGGGGTACGGTGAAAGATTCCGTCCTGTCGGCCGGCGTGGTCATCGAGGAAGGCGCCGTGGTGGAGGGCAGCGTGATTATGCCCGCAACGCGCATCGGCAAGAATGCCAGGGTCATCCGCAGCATTGTGTCTGAAAACGCCGTGATCGGCGAAGGCGCAGTGGTGGGGGCGGCTGAGGGCGACATTGCAGTAATTGGCACCAACACCGTTCTGCCGGAGGGGGCCACCGTAGCTGCCGGCGAACAGGTAGGCCAGTAAGGAGGAGGAGCCATGAAGAGGAACATAGTTGGTCTGATCTATACCGGTGAGCGCGTGGAAGAGCTGCGTGAGCTAACGCGTCTGCGCGCAGTGGCTGCGGTGCCCATGCTGGGCCGTTACCGTATGATTGACTTTGTGCTGAGCAACATGATCCACTCCCACATCCGCAACATCGGCATCATCACCCAGAAGAACTATCACAGCCTGATGGATCACCTGGGCAGCGGGCGGGAGTGGGACCTGCACGGCAAGCGTTCCGGCATGACCATTTTGCCCCCCTATATGAACAAGGATAATGTGGGCGTGTATGAGGGCATGCTGGATGCCCTGCGCAGCAACATCAACTTCCTGCGCCGGTCCACCGAGCGTTATATTGCCATCTCCGACAGCCATGTGCTGTACAAACTGCGCTATGACAAGATGCTGGAGAAGCACCTGGAGATGGGGGCTGACATGACGCTGCTATATTCTCGTGAGCGTAGTGTGCGCCGCAATGGTGCCGGGCGCTATCTGGATATTGCGGACGACGGCACGGTGTTCCAGATAGAATGTGACCCAACCATTCCTCACTATCCCAACACCTATCTGTCCACCTTCCTGCTGAGGCGGGAGCTGCTGATCGATCTGGTGGATCGGGCGGTGTCCTCCGGCTATCATCACTTCACCAGGGAGCTGCTGATGCAGATGCTGCGTGAGAAAAACTACAAAATCTGCGGATATGAGTGCCCGGGCAATGTATGGGTGGTAGACTCCGTACAGTCTTACTTCGATACCAACATGGATTTCTTGGATCAGCAGAACCGCGAAATGATCTTCGACACCTCCGCCCCCGTGCTGACCAAGTTGCGTGACGAGATGCCTGCCCGCTATGCCAAGGGGGCCCATGTGAGCAACAGCCTGATCGCCGACGGCTGCGTCATTGAGGGCACGGTGGAAAACTCCATTCTTTTTAGGGGTGTCAAGGTAAAGCCGGGGGCGGTGATCCGCAACGCAATCATCATGCAGGATACGGCTGTCTATCACGATGCGGAGTTGGACAACTGCATCCTGGACAAGGAAGTGATCGTGCGCGACCACAGCCGCCTGATCGGCCCCAAGGGATACCCCATCGTTGTGGGCAAGAACTTGACAATCTGAATGCATCATGATAGGTTCACAAAGGAATTCAAGGAAGGAGTGAACACATGAAAATACTTTTCGCAGCCAGTGAGTGTGTGCCCTTCATCAAGACCGGCGGTCTGGCTGATGTTGTGGGCGCGCTTGCGCCGGTGTTGGCAAATAAAGGAAATGACGTGCGCGTCATTTTGCCCAAGTATTCTGCCATTTCGGAGAAATATGAGTCTCAGATGCGCCATGTGCTGGACTTTGAGGTGCAATTGGGCTGGCGCAAGCAGTACTGCGGCATTGAAGCGCTGGAGGCAGACGGCGTCACTTTCTACTTTGTGGATAACCAGTACTACTTTGGCCGCAACTATGTATACGGTACCGGCGGAGATGAGTACGAGCGCTTTGCCTTCTTCAGTCGTGCGGTGCTAAACGCCCTGCCTCTGATTCCCTTTGAGCCGGATGTGATCCACGCCCACGACTGGCAGGCAGGCATGATTCCTGCGCTGCTGCGCATCCAGTACAGCCATTTGGCTAACTACGCCCGCATCCGCACTGTGATGACCATTCACAATCTGCAGTACCAGGGCATCTTCGCTATCCGCGACGTGCAGGATGTGTTGGGTCTGCCCGACAGCGTGTTTACCGACGATAAGCTTGAGTGCTTTGGTTCGGCCAACTTCCTGAAGGCCGGTCTGGTGTATGCCGACGAGATAACCACTGTCAGTCCCAGCTACGCCGAGGAGATTCAAACCGGCTTCTATGGCGAGCGGCTGGACGGCCTGCTGCGCGCCAAGCAAAATCATTTGACAGGCATTCTCAATGGCATCGATGTGGACGATTACAACCCGGCCACCGACCCTGCCCTTGCTGCCAACTACTCGGCGGAGGATCTCTCCGGCAAGGCAGTCTGCAAGCGGACCCTGCAGGAGAATTTGGGCCTGGAGGTTCGGGCCGATGTGCCCATCATCGGCATGGTGAGTCGCCTGTCCAACCAGAAGGGACTGGACCTGATTGACTATGTCATCGCCGACATTATGCGCGAGGATGTGCAGTTGGTGGTGCTGGGCATGGGCGACAGCCGCTATGTCAACCTGTTTAGCTGGGCCGAGCAGAACTATCCTGGCCGTGTGGCTGCCCGCTTCGCCATGGACCATGACCTGGCCCACCGTGTCTATGCAGGGGCTGACATGTTCCTGATGCCCTCCCAGTTTGAGCC
>JAAZBR010000225.1 GCA_012513735.1 Clostridiales bacterium
CCAGCTCCAGCTTTTGCAAATCCAGGCTCATCTGAATGACCGCCAGGGGGTTGCGCAGCTCGTGGGACAGCACGCTGATAAAATGGTCCTTGTTGCGGTCCTCCTCCTTGAGTTCCTCCACCAGCGCCTTTGCCTTTTGCTCGCTTTCCACCAGGGCGGTATGAACCTTCCAATGCTCCATCATATCCGCCACCTGCCGGGACAGCAGGTCCAGCATCCGCAGTTCCCGCTGGCTGAAATGGTGCGCCTGTTTGTACTGGGTGGACAAAATGCCCAGCAGGTGACCGGTGCTGCTGAGCAGGGGCGTGGATTGAACGCTGACGAAACCTTCCTGCTGAAACAACAGACCGTTTTCCCCGCTGAAGTGCGGGCTGCGGGTGATGTCTTCCTCGATGAATCGGACCTTCTCCTCCATCACCTGACGGCATACGGTCTTATGATTGCTGTGCCGTTCACAGCTTTGCAGAAACGCCGGGGAGTATCCGGCATGGGCAATGATTTGCAGCCTGTCTCCCTCCGGTTCAACCATCTTGATATGGCCGCAGTCCGCGCCGGTGAGGCGGATGGCGGTGCCCAGAATCGCCTGGTACACTTCGTTGTGGTTGGTTTCGGTGATCAAGCGGAAGCTTATGTCATGCAGGGATTTGAGCGCGTCACATTCGTCTGCCAGGTCACGGCTGACCGCCTTCAGCTCTTCCTGGGCCAGCCTGTCCTGGGTGATATCCCGGCAGATGGTGAGCAGGTAGATTGCTTCCCCCTTTTCATCGCGCAGGATGGTTTTGCGGTCGCTGAACCAGCGGTAATCGCCGGTTTTCACCTTCCAGCGATACTTTATATGAAAGTGGGTTTCCCGGGAGGAGAGCGCTTTTTTCTGCTCTTCGAACAGAAAACGGTCCTCAGGATGAACGGCTTCCAGGAGTTCCTCCTGGGACATCCGGTGCAATTCCTCCTGGGTATACCCTGTCATTTTGGCTTGAGCGGGATTGAAGAGGAGATACCGGCCAGACCTGAGATCCAGCATCCGGATGCCGTCCTGAGAGCTGCCCAGGATGAGGTGCATGAGCTCATCACCCTCATGCAGCTGCTGCTCCAGCACCTTGCGCCTGGTGACATCCGTACTGACAATGGCAAGCTTGTTTCCCCCCAGAGGAATGGCCAGCACACTGTACCAGGACTTGGTGGAACCATTGTACATCTCAAAGGTATCCGACTTTCCGGATTGCGCGATCTCTCCATATTTGAGGAACCATTCCGGCTCAACATCGGGAAAGAAATCCGTCACCTTTTTGCCGATGATTTCTTCCCTGGAACGCCCTATGCTGTCTGCGAAGACCGCGTTGCAATCCAAAAACCGGAAATCCACAGACACACCCCTGTGATCGGTGAGGATTTGCGCAACCTGTATCCCTCCGGAGATATGATCCAGAATCTGCCGATGAAAATCATTGCTTTGAAACAAGCTATTATCGCTCTTCATTGATGATGCCCTCTTGATGAGCGCCTTGTCCCTTGTGTGTTGCATACAGGCAGGAAGTGAACGTACAATGCGGTTTTTCGGTCCTTCTGAAAAGCGAAACGTATCCCTTTTTTCCATTGTAACATGAAGGAAAGGATGTGTAAATGAGCAGATGAGGGGACAGCCCGAAGGTTGCCATCGGCCTGTGAATCCTTCGGGCAAGTATTGCAAGTTGGGCGCAGGTGGATTACAATAAATGACAAAAGTATGAAATTTGTCGAAGGGGGATCGGGTATGAGAAAATGGTTTGTCCTGCTAATCGCGCTGGCGCTTGCTTTGGCGGTAACGGCATCCGGAGCCGCGGAGAGGGCGCAGCTGACCCCGGCATCTTTGGTCAGCGGAGATTTCCAGTACACCCTGGGGGAGGACGGCACAGCGACCCTGACAGGCTGGAATCAGGATGCGGACGTGGACGAACTGGACATCCCCTCCCAGCTGGACGGACACCCGGTGACCGGCATTGGAGAAAACGTATTCAGCTACCGCCCCGATTTGACCAGGGTGACGATCCCTCAGGGCGTGGTGCGCATCGGCGAGTATGCCTTCACCGGCTGCGAGGCTCTGGCCAACGTGACTCTTCCCGAGGGCCTGGTGAGCATAGAAAGCAATGCCTTCTCCGGCTGTGAGGAACTGACCGGCCTGACGATCCCCTCCAGCGTGGAAAGCATCGGCGACTATGCCTTCTCCGGCTGCGAGGAGCTGACCGCCGTGACCCTCCCCGCCGGCCTGACCGCCATGGGCGTCAACCCCTTTGCCTATTGCTCCAACCTGACGGAGATTGTTGTTGCGGCAGATCACCCCACCCTTGCTGTGGCGGGCGGCGCGCTGTACAGCAAGGCCGACAGCAGGCTGGTGTGCTTCCCCTCGGGCAGCAGGCAAAGGGAGTATCAGATTCCCGGTGACATTGCCATTATCGGAGAAAGCGCGTTTGCGGGCTGCGAGACACTGCTGGCCGTGACCATCCCGGAAAGCGTGGAGACCATCGGGGAGAACGCCTTTTATGGCTGCCAGGGCCTGGTGGGCCTCTCCATCCCCCCACGTGTGACGGCCATCCCCGACGGCGCGTTTTATGGCTGCGAGGGGCTGACCGGCATGACCATTCCCCCCAGCGTTGTGAGTATCGGAGCCTATGCCTTTGGCGAATGCGAGGGACTGACCGGCGTGGTGATCCCCCAAAGCGTGACCAGCATTGGCGAGAAAGCCTTTACGGGCTGCGAGAAGCTGACCGGTATCACCCTTCCCCAGGGCATCCCCGCCATCCCGGACCATCTGTTTGACGGCTGCGAAGCGCTGATCGCCGTGACGATTCCCGCCGGCGTGACGAGCATCGGAACCTATGCGTTTTCGGACTGCGAGACTCTGACCGCCGTGACGATCCCAGAGGGCGTGGAGAGCATTGCCGACTATGCCTTCCAGGGCTGTGAGAGGCTGACCGCCGCGACGATTCCTGCCAGCGTTGTGAGCATGGGGGAAGGCGTCTTTGAGGACTGCGACCCGGATTTCCATATGGTTGCCCCGGAAGGGTCTTACGCCGCAGAGTATGCGATGGAGAACGGGATTCCCTGGGGGGAAGAGGGATGGTAAGGGGAAGAAGGAGGACCACCGGATGGGACTGTGGGGTGAGGTGTGAATAGATTTAGTGTTCAAGGTTTATGATTTAAGAAAGCCGCTCCTTGGGGGGCGGCTTTTTGGGTGTAACGGGGTTGTAAGAAACGTTTATAGACCTTCTGTCGCTAGACGAATATAAGCAATTTCTTATTGGTTCGTAATGTTTAATTTCTTTAATGGGGTGTGGAAGGCGCAAGCGGAAAAGTTGACATGAGGAATGAATGTTTGTATACTATAAAATAGTTTTCAACATTATTTGATATTCCTTTCTGCTGACAAGCAGCGCGTGAGGTCGTATAAATGAAGAAAATGTCACTTTCTGCGCAGGCTCTATGGGCAAAAAAATCCAAAAAGGGAGAAATGCTTTGGCTTCCATTGACCCAGCACCTGACCGACAGTGCAGGCATCGCCAAAAAGCTGTGGAACCGATGGTTGTCCCCAGGGGCGCAAAAGGCCATTGAAACGGGTCTTTCCGCACCGGAGGAGGCATGTGCTCTGCTTGTTTTTCTGGCGGCAGCTCATGATATTGGGAAGGCAACCCCGGTTTTTCAGGCAAAGCATGCCTTTCCACCCAATGAATTGGATCAATGGATTTCAGAAAATTTGTCATACGCCGGCTTGCCTATGAAACCATATGAAGAGTTTTTAGGCAGGGAGAGGACGCCCCATGCCCTGGCAACCTATCAGCTGCTGGTGCGGGACGGGTGCCACAGAAATGTGGCGGTGATCCTGGGTGCCCATCACGGGAAGCCGCCGGATAAAATCACAGTAATGGACTGCACCATTCAGGCCTATGCGGACCATTATCATATGGAGGAAGCCGGTCGGGAGACATGGACAGCTGCACAAAGGGAACTGATTGCTTTTGCCCTTGATTTGGCTGGTTTTGCAAGCCTCTCCGAATTACCCGTACCCTCCATGACAGCGCAGGTGCTCCTCAGCGGGCTGGTGGTGATGGCGGACTGGATCGCCAGCAATGAGCGCTATTTCCCATATTTTCGCCCGGAAGATACGCTTGCTGAATGCAGCGATGCACAACGTTTATCCATTGCATGGGACCGGCTGGACCTGCCCCCATCCTCCTGGATCCCTGCAGGCTATACGCCAGATTTTCCTTTCTACAAAGAACGTTTTGGTTTTGCGGCTCCCAATGCGATGCAGGCTGACGTTCTTGACGTGGTTGAAAACATATGTCAGCCCGGACTTCTTATACTGGAAGCACCCATGGGGATGGGCAAGACGGAAGCGGCACTGGCTGCCGCCGAAATGTTCGCTGCTGCATCCGGACGTACAGGCGTGTTTTTTGCACTACCCACCCAAGCCACTTCCAACGCTATATTTCCCCGTCTGCTGGACTGGACAAAGGGATTGGATTGTGGCGGCAGGTATTCGGTGAATTTGGCCCATGGCAAAGCGCAGTTTAATGACGACTTCCGGCATCTGTTTGAGGGCGGCGTCAACGTGGGCGGTGAGGAGGAAGATGCCGCTGTTGTCCAATGGTTCGAAGGGAGCAAAAAGTCATTGCTGGCCGACTTTGTGGTAGGCACTGTGGATCAGCTGCTGATGGCCGCGCTAAGGCAAAAGCACGTGATGCTAAGGCACCTGGGCCTTGGAAACAAGGTGGTGATTATCGATGAATGCCATGCCTATGATGCATATATGAGCTCTTACTTGGCAATGGCCCTGCGTTGGCTGGGAGCGTATCGGGTGCCGGTGATCGTACTTTCTGCCACCTTGCCCACAGAGAAGCGCAGAATGCTGATGGAGGCATATCTGGACCGGCAATTTTTGCATAAGATCTCCGGCGATCTCCTGGCACAGGCGCAGAACACAATGCCCTCTGTTCCCGAATGGGTGGATAACCAGGGCTATCCGGTGATCACCTGGTCCGATGGTGAGAAGGTAGGGCAGCATGTAGTAAGCGACGGTGGCCCACAGCGGGAGGTTTCCATTCAATACATTGAGGAGAGTGTACTGGGGGAAAGGCTGCAGGAGCTTCTTTCACGCGGAGGCTGTGCGGGTGTGATGGTCAACACAGTGCGCCGGGCACAGGATAAAGCAGAAGAACTCCGTGCCATTTTTGGGAAGGAAGCTGTGACCCTTGTGCATGCACAATTTCTGACTCCGGAAAGAGCGGAAGCGGAGAAGGAACTGCTCCAGCATCTGGGAAAGCACAGCGGGAACGAATGGCGTGTTGTTCCCCACATCGTAGTGGGCACCCAGGTTATTGAGCAATCATTGGATATCGATTTTGATGTGCTGATCACCGACCTGTGCCCTATGGATCTGCTTTTGCAGCGTATTGGTCGGCTGCACCGACACACAAGGAAAAGACCCCCAAGGCTGCATACGGCCACATGTCATGTACTCGGCGCGCTTGAGGAGGAGTTTCAAAAAGGCTCTGAGGCTGTCTATGGCAGATACCTGCTTATGCGTGCCCGGGCGCTGCTGCCTGATTCGATGATCATGCCCCGGGACATTCCCACACTTGTACAGGCTGCCTATAACGAAAGGGTACCCCTACCCATCCAGCCCGAGGCATACGGGGAGGCCCTGGAGGAGTATCACCGAATGGTGGCGGACAAGGAATCACGGGCATCCACCTTTCGGGTGGATGCTCCCAGTGCCTCTCCCCGTGTTGGCATGGTGGGTTGGCTGGATGCATCTGTCTCCGCATCGGAGAAGCAGGGGGAAGCAACTGTTCGGGATGCCGATGCATCCATCGAGGTGTTGGTGATCCGCCAGAGGCAGGATGGCAGCCTGTGCTTTCTGCCATGGGCAGAAGGAGGACAGGAATTGTCTGCCGGGGAAGCACCGGATCCAAAAACAGCCAAAGCCCTTGCTCGCCAAAGCCTGCGTCTGCCCCGGCTTTTGTGCGGGCCATGGGTCATCCGCCAGACCATAGAGGAACTGGAGCGCATCAACGGAACGCTTCTGCCCCGGTGGCAGGATTCCCCCTGGTTGAAGGGCCAGCTTTTCCTGATTCTGGATGAGGACTTTCAAGCCTGGCTGTGCGGGGTCAGACTAACGTACCGCAGCGAGACTGGATTGACTTGTGAAAAGGAGGATTGATGGAGCAGTGGACATGGAGTTTAACCTGCTAAGGGAACCCTGGCTTCCGGTCATGAGGCCGGATGGGGGAGTGGAGGAGGTATCAATGATCGATATTTTCCGCCGCGCTCCGTCTTTTGAACGTTTGGCGGGAGAGTTGCCTACCCAGGACGTGGCGGTCCTGCGGCTGCTGCTGGCTGTGCTGCACACAGTGTTTGCAAGGTATGACCCAAAGGGAACATACGCACCGCTATATAAGGAAAACGGCATGCAGCCCAGATCGGAGGACGCGCTGGATCGATGGGAAACCCTGTGGAAGGGTGGAGTATTTCCCATGCCCGTGATCGAAAACTATTTGATGCAATTTGAAGACCGTTTTTGGCTGTTTCACCCGGAGCGCCCGTTCTATCAGGTTCCGGAGCTCACCAAAGGCACCGAGTATACCGCAGCCAAGCTAAATGGTGAACTCTCGGAAAGCAGCAACAAAATACGCCTGTTTCCCCAGCGCACAGGCAGCAGCAAAAGCGGTCTGACCTATGGAGAAGCTGCCAGGTGGCTGCTGTATGTGAACGGGTTTGATGACACTTCAGCAAAACCAACCGTATCCGGCTTGGGAAGCCCTGGTGCGGGATGGCTTGGGAAACTGGGGCTAGTTACAGCCGTGGGCAGCAACCTGTTTGAAACGCTGATGCTCAACCTGGTGCTGCTCAAGGATGGTACATCCATATGGGAACCCGAAGAACCTGTTTGGGAAGCAAAAACGGTAGTCACAACCGAGCGCCGACAGATTCCCATGCCAAACAACCCTTCCGCCCTGCTCACACTCCAATCCCGGCGGCTGAAGCTCAAGCAGGAGAGCGGACGGGTGACGGGTTATATGCTTCTTGGCGGTGACTTTTTCCCGAAGGAGAATGCGCTTGCCGAGCAGATGAGCGTTTGGAGGAATGCTGCGAAAAAGGAAAACGAACCACCCGTATACCTGCCCAAGCGACATGATACGGGCCGCCAACTCTGGCGGGATTTTTCCGCCCTGGCGGTTCAAACAGAAAAAGGTCAGCGTCCCGGCATTGTGAACTGGTTGGCTACCCTTGCCTATGAAGGGCTCATTCCCCGTTCTTTGGTCTGCTTCCAGGCATCTGCCATCCAGTATGGAGACAAGGATTTTTTTGTGGACAACGTATTCAGCGACTCGGTTTCTTTTAACGCGCAGCTGCTCAACGACCTGGACCAAAGTTGGACCAGCCGTATCCTGGACGCAATCTCTACCGCCGATCAGCTGGCGGAGCAGGTGGGGTGGCTGGCGCAAAACATTGCCAAGGCTGCTGGCAACACCAGCGAAAGCGGCTTTAAAGCCGTGCGGGACAGCACGAAGGAGCAGGCCTATTACCGGATGGATATTCCTTTCCGTCAGTGGCTGGAGAAAATCAACCCGGAGTCCCAGCAGGGGGAAGTCAGCAAAAGCAGTGCAAGCAAAGAGTGGTGGGAAACAGCCCAGCGTATCGCTCGGGGGCTGGGCAGGGATATTGTGGCCCAGGCCGGAGCCAATGCCTTCGTAGGCCGGGAAATCAAGGAAAACCAAAAGGAACGATGGTATACTGCGCCGGAGGCGTACAACCGCTTTTTGTATTGCACATCCACCGTCCACGCACTGCAAGCGACATCCAAGGGGGGGAAGAAAAATGGTCAATGAGGGCACCCAAGCAAGCACCTTTGTAAGGCAGAAAATTGAGAGGCTGCTTAACAGCAAAAATGAGTCGGCCACCCGGGCAACGCTGGCCAATCTCCGGCGGGGCCTGGGCAAGCCGCCTGGGAGCATGCCGGAATTGTGGGCTGATACCCTTGAGGGTTTACCCAACACCCTGGCGGGAACAACCGGCGGCCCTACTCGCGGCGAATGGGCGGTGCACACGGCTCTGACCCTGTTTGCGCTGCATCAGCAGGGCAAGGACCCAAGGAGGAAGCCCATGAGCCGGGCGGGGGAGTCTTTGGGGATGTCCCTGCGTCGCCTGGTAAAAAGCGAGGATGATCTGGCGCGGGTCAAACGCCGCTTTGACGCAGCCGCTACCGCCCATAGCCCCGAAGAGTTCTCCCATCATCTCCGGGGGCTTGTCCAGTTGCTTAAAGCGGAGGACATTCCCTTGGACTATCCCGCGCTGGCGGAGGACCTGTACTGGTTCCAGTTCCCACAGGCCAGGGATAATCTTCGCCTGCACTGGGGCCGTGATTTCTACCATGTTGCTGCCAGAGATACCCAAGACCCGGACAATACGGATGAAGGAAAGGATGATACTGATGAAAACCAATGAACGCCTTTACATGGATGTGCATGTTCTGCAGACCGTTCCCCCCAGCTGCGTGAACCGCGATGACACCGGAAGCCCCAAAACCGCCGTTTACGGCGGCGTGACCCGTGCCAGGGTTTCTTCTCAGAGCTGGAAACGCGCCATGCGTCTGATGTTTATGGAAAGACTGCCCAAGGATAAGCTGAGCCTGCGCACCAAACGAATTGTGGGAATGGTGGAAGATGAGCTGAAGGCACTGGGGTATACGGGTGACAAAGAGAAGGCCGCCACCGCATTGCTGAAAACAGCTGGCCTAAACATCAAATCGGCGGATGAGGGAACCAAGGCGTTATTCTTCCTAAGCAATGCTCAGGCCAGGGCATTGGCTCAGTTGGCTATGGAAAACCCGGATGTGCTGGAGGCCAATCCAAGCAAGGCCGTTAAGGAACAGGCCGCCAAAGCTTTGAAGGAGTATCCGGGGATTGACATAGCGCTTTTTGGCCGTATGGTGGCCGACGATCCCTCCCTGAATACCGACGCCTGCGCCCAGGTAGCCCACAGCATCTCCACCCACAAGGTGAGTAACGAGTATGACTACTTTACGGCGGTGGATGATCTCTCCCCGGAGGATAATGCGGGAGCCGGACACATAGGCACGGTGGAGTTCAACTCCGCTACGCTGTACCGCTATGCCACGGTGGCTGTGCACGAGCTTTACAAGCAATTGAAGGGCGACACGGTGGAAGCGGTAACGGCGTTTTTGCATGCTTTTGCCTGCGCAATGCCCACCGGGAAGCAAAACACCTTTGCCAATCGTACCCTGCCCGATGCCGTGATGGTCACATTGCGGACGGACCAACCCATCAACCTGGTGGGCGCATTTGAAAAGCCGGTGTCTGCTGGGGAGGACGGATATGTGGATGCCTCGGCCGCAAGGCTGGCTGCCCATGCAATGAACACCTACCGTGATTTCGCTGGAGAACCCTCCTTGTCCCTCACTGCAGGCCGGATGCCACAGGGGCTTGGGGAAGCACTGCCCCTGCCCAAGCTCATCGAGACACTGGCCCAAAATCTCACATCAAGGTTGGAAAGCGACGGGGAGCGCTCATGAGCACGCTGCTGATACGTCTGGCCGGGCCGCTGCAATCCTGGGGTATGAACGCCAAGTTTGACAGGCGGGACACCCAGCGCGCTCCTACCAAGAGCGCTGTTGTTGGCTTGGTGGCAGCTGCTCTGGGCCGGAGCAGGAATGAACCCCTGGACGACTTGAATGAGCTGCGGTTTGGAGTGCGGGTGGACCGGGAGGGGGTGCTGCTTCGGGATTACCATACGGCAAAGAGCATAAAGTCAGCCTATGTGACCCACCGTTACTACCTTTCTGACGCCGCCTTCCTGGCAGGTCTGGAGGGGGAAGAGGCGATGTTGGAAAACATCGCGGCTGCTCTGCGGTGCCCGGCGTTTCCTCTCTTCTTGGGACGCCGGTCCTGCCCGCCGGAGGGAAAAGTGCTGCTGGGTATCCGTCAGGGCAGATCCCTGGAAAAGGCGCTGAGGGAGGAGCCTTGGCTTGCGGGGGAGCGGGTGGGAAAACGGGAAGCCTTGCCGCCGACTTTGCGCATGGTGATGGACGCAAACAGTACCCAACCGGGCGCCTATTTTACCCGGGATGTACCCCTGTCCTTTGACCAGACCCATCGGAAATTCGGCTTCCGCCGGGTAACAGAGCATGCCGCTGCCCCGCCTATTCTCAAAGCAGGAGCCATCCCTTCCGTCGATCCCCCCACGGATCATGACCCTATGCAGGAATTGGAGGAATAAGCATGTTTTTATCCCGCATCCTCCTGGACGACACCAACAGGGATACCATGCGCGCGCTGACCGTGCCACAATTGATGCACGCTGCAGTGGAACAGAGCTTTTCAGGAGACAGGCAGCGCCGCCTGTGGCGAGTGGACCGACTGGAGGGTAAGTGCCAACTGCTGGTACTCAGCGAAGGAACGCCCGACTTTACAGCGTTGGTAAATCAGTTTGGGAACCCGGTCATAGCTCCGACCTGGGAAACCAAAGACTACAACAAGCTGCTCGCCAGACTTGCCCAAGGCCAGCTTTGGAGGTTCCGGCTGAGGGCAAACCCCGTCCACAGCGTAAAAGAGAAGGATGCTCCTGGTCGCGGTAAGGTAACAGCTCATGTAACCCAGGAACAGCAGAAGAAATGGCTGATTGCCCGGGCACAGGCCTGCGGCTTTGCCTTGCAGCCGGATGCCTTTGATGTGGTACACACCCAGTGGCTGAAGTTTAACAAGGGCGGCGGCCGGGAGGTTACTTTGCGTACGGCCACCTTCGAGGGTATCCTTACCATAACAGACCCGGAGCGCTTCAAGGATGCCCTGTTATCGGGCATTGGCCGGGCTAAGGCCTACGGCTGCGGCCTGATGACCGTGATGAGCTGCCGGGGGTGATTTATGTGCCAGACCTGCCAGGCCTGCAGAAACCCGAACTGCAGGCTTTGCCTCAAATCCGGGATAGACTGTCTTTCCTGTACCTGGAGCACTGTGTCATCAACCGTCAGGATGGGGCGATCACCGTTGCGGACGTAAGGGGTACGGTGCATGTCCCCGCGGCCAGTCTGGGTGTACTGCTGCTGGGCCCGGGTACCAGCATCTCCCACAGGGCAATGGAATTGATGGGTGATGCAGGCGTAAGCATCCTTTGGGTAGGGGAGCATGGTGTACGCTACTATGCCCACGGTCGGCCCCTGACCCACTCTTCTACCCTGCTGCTTCGCCAGGCCGAGCTTGTTTGCAACACCCAATCCCGCGTGGCGGTAGCCCGCAAAATGTATCAGATGCGCTTTCCCAATGAGGATGTCTCTACCCTGACCATGCAGCAGCTGCGCGGACGGGAGGGGGCCAGGGTCCGATCTGTGTACCGCCGCATGTCCCATGAAACAGGCGTTCCCTGGAGTGGACGGGAGTATGACCCGGAGGATTTTGACGCGGGCAGCCCGGTGAACATGGCCCTGTCCGCTGCCCATGCCTGCCTGTATGGGGTAGCCCACAGCGTGATTGTCGCCATGGGCCTGGCCCCTGGCCTGGGATTTGTCCATGCGGGGCATGAGCGCTCCTTCGTGTATGACATCGCGGATCTGTACAAGGCAGACATTACCATTCCCATCGCTTTTCAGGTGGCAGCAGAAAAGGCGGAGGATATCGGCGCAGTGACCCGGCGCAGGGTCCGTGATGCCATCTCAAACGGACATATCCTGGCACGGGTTGTTAAGGACATCCGATGGTT
Organism: Clostridiales bacterium; assembly: GCA_012513735.1. Taxonomy (GTDB): domain Bacteria; phylum Bacillota; class Clostridia; order Christensenellales; family Aristaeellaceae; genus UBA1038. Next base: position 11,749 of record JAAZBR010000225.1, read on the forward strand.
GTTATTGGGGGATGACGCTGCCCAGGAAGAAGCCGAAACCAACATCGTCTATCTTTGGGATAACAAGCGCGGCGCTGTGCCCAATGCGACTTCCTACGGCAAGGATCTGGACTGGACCGAGCCGGAAGAACTAACAGAGGGTTACGGTAAGATTCTGGAGGAATGATTATGCTTGTTATCACCCTCACGGACTGTCCCGCTGTGCTTCGGGGCGATTTAACCCAATGGCTCCAGGAGATCAGCACCGGTGTTTATGTAGGCCAGGTGGGGGCCAGGATTCGGGAACAACTGTGGAAACGGATCCAGGAGAATATCAAAACAGGCCGGGCGACCATGGTTTTTAGCGCCGACAACGAGCAGCGCATGGATTTCCGCGTATATAACACCAGCTGGGAGCCCATTGATTTTGATGGCTTGAAACTGATGCTCCGGCCCAGCCCCAAAAGGACAGCAGCTTGTACCCAACTTAAGACGGGCTTTAGTAACGCCGCAAAGGCACAGATGGCAAGGCGCGCTCAAAAGCGCCAGAGCAATCCACTGCCGGATCGGTATGCCGTCATCGACCTGGAAACCACCGGACTGAATCCCTCGGAACATGAAATCATCGAACTGGCCGCGCTTGCCATCGAGCACAGTAGAGTGCTTGCAGAGTTCCACACCCTGGTCAAACCGCATAAGCACATCCCTCAGACGATCCTGGACCTTACCGGCATCACCGTTGACCAGTTTGCTAGTGAAGGCCGGGAGCTATCTGAGGCCTTGCCCGAATTTCTGGCCTTCCTTCGCGATATGCCCATTGTTTCCCATAATGCTGCCTTTGATTTGGGATATATCCGTACCGCTTGTGCGAGCCTAGGCCTACCTCTGTTTTCTGCCCGCTGCATCGATACCCTCGCCCTGGCCCGGCAACTCCTGGACGATGTGGAAAACTACAAACTATCCACCCTTCTTGCCCATTTTGGAATCCGGTCCACCGGTGCCCACCGCGCAGCCGCTGACTGCCATTCCGCATGGCAGCTCTATGAAAAACTCATTGAAATCAAGAAGGCACCGGAATAGAATACCTTATGGGATCTGACTTTTTTTAGTCTGCTCCCCGCGCGCGCGGGGGTGATCCGCGGACGAAGCCGAAAACGGAGACAGGGCCTGGCTGCTCCCCGCGCGCGCGGGGGTGATCCCGGCTACGATTGCCAACGCGACAACGATGAATGCTGCTCCCCGCGCGCGCGGGGGTGATCCCTCGATGGGGATTATGTGGGGCTGACCCACCACCTGCTCCCCGCGCGCGCGGGGGTGATCCTACTGACTCGCGGGTTTTTGTACTCGTTGAGGTCTGCTCCCCGCGCGCGCGGGGGTGATCCCAGCACAACACAGGACGGAAGAAGAAAGGCGGACTGCTCCCCGCGCGCGCGGGGGTGATCCCAGCCCCAAGGCCCAGCCGGGCGAACAAAAGCCCTGCTCCCCGCGCGCGCGGGGGTGATCCTTGATGGCCAGGGCGCAGCGGTCAAAAATCCGGCTGCTCCCCGCGCGCGCGGGGGTGATCCCGAGCGATGAAATCATGCGAGATTTCGGCATCCCTGCTCCCCGCGCGCGCGGGGGTGATCCTCGTATACATCCAGGGCGCGGCCCGTTTCTTTTCTGCTCCCCGCGCGCGCGGGGGTGATCCTCCGCTGTATTGGTACACAGCGATTGGGTACACCTGCTCCCCGCGCGCGCGGGGGTGATCCTGCCGAAAAGCTGCTGCGGAGTGCCATCCAGGACTGCTCCCCGCGCGCGCGGGGGTGATCCCGGGAGGTGGACGGTATGCCGATTGAGGGATGGCTGCTCCCCGCGCGCGCGGGGGTGATCCCGTCCTGCGCACGATCATCACCTTAATGCCGGGCTGCTCCCCGCGCGCGCGGGGGTGATCCCATCTGTCACGCTGAATAAATGGACGGACACAACTGCTCCCCGCGCGCGCGGGGGTGATCCCTCCAACCGGCCCGGAACAGCGTAGAACGTGTGCTGCTCCCCGCGCGCGCGGGGGTGATCCGCCCACGGTTGCCATAACGTAAGCGCTTTCATCCTGCTCCCCGCGCGCGCGGGGGTGATCCCACCTGTAAGGAGGGCACACCGATGATAAGACACTGCTCCCCGCGCGCGCGGGGGTGATCCTCTCCAAGAGCGCGTTCTCGATCCGATAGATAACTGCTCCCCGCGCGCGCGGGGGTGATCCTATTGGGTAGATCGCGGGCTAGTCAAGCGGATTCTGCTCCCCGCGCGCGCGGGGGTGATCCCTTACCTGCGCGTAGCGATTGAACAGCGTCCGCCTGCTCCCCGCGCGCGCGGGGGTGATCCGCGGGCCGCGCCACTTCGGTTTGCAAGACTTTACTGCTCCCCGCGCGCGCGGGGGTGATCCCGCACCCGTTTATATCCCATGCCGCACGGCATGCTGCTCCCCGCGCGCGCGGGGGTGATCCAGTTCTCTGCGGGGATTCCGTGCTCCAAATCATCTGCTCCCCGCGCGCGCGGGGGTGATCCTGCTCATGATGTCACCCTCTCCATCCTGATAAGCTGCTCCCCGCGCGCGCGGGGGTGATCCCTGCATGCACAGGTCGGCATACGTAAGCAAGGACTGCTCCCCGCGCGCGCGGGGGTGATCCGAACAGGACGACAACAAAAACAGCGAGAACGAACTGCTCCCCGCGCGCGCGGGGGTGATCCTGACTTCCCCAAGCGGATGTACCTGACATTCAACTGCTCCCCGCGCGCGCGGGGGTGATCCAAAGCTGGAGGGAAAAGAGAATGAAGGCGATGGCTGCTCCCCGCGCGCGCGGGGGTGATCCCTTTTCATTTATGCAGTTATTCATAAAAATCATCTGCTCCCCGCGCGCGCGGGGGTGATCCCCGAGAATGCATGTCGTCTATGACGATGATGTGCTGCTCCCCGCGCGCGCGGGGGTGATCCCCCCTTTACAGCGCGGGCTTATATGCAGTGCACCTGCTCCCCGCGCGCGCGGGGGTGATCCTGTGATCCCGGCGAATACATCCCCACCGGGGCTGCTGCTCCCCGCGCGCGCGGGGGTGATCCCCTATAAGTACAATGGGAAAACCTACGAAATAACTGCTCCCCGCGCGCGCGGGGGTGATCCTATGTTAATATATCTTTAGTTGTATTTAAACGTCTGCTCCCCGCGCGCGCGGGGGTGATCCCGCCACAGAGCACCCTCCCCCTGGTTTTCAGTGCTGCTCCCCGCGCGCGCGGGGGTGATCCACGGCGTGAAAAAGTGAACACGTGGAAAAAAACGCTGCTCCCCGCGCGCGCGGGGGTGATCCTTCAAACATGCTGCTCGCACAGTTTGAGGACAGCTGCTCCCCGCGCGCGCGGGGGTGATCCCTCGCCAAAGCGCAGATTGTGGCTACTCAAGGGCTGCTCCCCGCGCGCGCGGGGGTGATCCC
>JAAZBR010000226.1 GCA_012513735.1 Clostridiales bacterium
CCTGCTTCCGCAAGGAAGTGGGCGCCCATGGCATCGAGGAAAGGGGCGTGTACCGCATCCACCAGTTTGAAAAGCAGGAGATGGTGGTGGTCTGCAAGCCCGAAGACAGCATGCACTGGTATGACAAATTGTGGCAGAACACCGTGGATTTCTTCCGTACGCTGGATATTCCCGTGCGCACACTGGAGTGCTGCTCCGGCGACCTAGCTGACCTGAAGGTGAAAAGCTGCGATGTGGAGGCCTGGAGCCCCCGCCAGCAGAAGTACTTTGAGGTGGGTAGCTGCAGCAATCTGGGAGACGCCCAGGCCCGCCGCCTGCGCATCCGCTTCAAGGATGAGGAAGGCCGCAACCAGATCGCCCACACCCTCAACAACACCGTGGTGGCGCCGCCCCGCATGCTGATCGCCTTCCTGGAAAACAACCTGCAAGAGGACGGTTCTGTGCGCATCCCCAAAAGCCTGCGCCCCTACATGGGCGGTAAGGAGCAGATCGGCTGAGGGAAGCATCTCACATAGCAATAATTGGAAGTACCTGAACGGAAAAAAGAAAGAGGGTAGCCAGTTGGTTAGTGCTGCTAACCAACTGAAACTAACTGCTGCCAATGGAAAAAGTACGCCACGGATACCTTTGATTATAATGGTATTCTGGAACTGGCAAAAAGTTTTCCCAGCAAGGAAGCTAATCGGTTTATTCAGTGGTTTACTCATAGTGATGAGACCATTGATGGGCAGAGCAAATCCCAAGCGTATGCGCTTTTTGACAGCACCCTGCTTGACACCATTGAGGTAGGCACCGTAAAGGGCATGCAACAAATTCATGATGTGCATCAGATACCAAACATGTGCAGAATATCCTGCTGGCTGAGCTTTTGCGGCAGCGCTTCCCCCGGGGTGATCAACTGCTCAAACAGCCGGCGCTTGCCGCGGCCCAGCTCCAGCACCTGCTCCTCAATGCTGTCGTGCATCACCAGGCGCAGCACCTGCACGGTCTTCTCCTGCCCCAGGCGGTGGGCACGGTCCGCCGCCTGATCCTCTGCCGCCGGGTTCCACCAGGGATCGTAGTGGATCACCATGTCCGCCCCCGTCAGGTTGAGGCCCGTGCCGCCCGCCTTTAGCGAGATCAGGAACACCGGTTCATTGCCGGCGTTGAAGCGGTCAGCCAACTGCTGGCGCTCCTCCGGCCTGGTGTCGCCGTCCAGATACAGCGTCTGGATACCCTCCTGCTGCAGCTGCTGGCGCAGCAGCTTTAACAGGGCGGTGAATTGGGAGAAGATCAGCACCCGGTGACCGCCCTCCAGGGCATCGGGCAGAATGTCCCGAAGCAGCTCAAACTTGCCGGCCTCTCCCGTATAGCCAGGCAATACCAGCGCCGGATGACAGCAAATCTGCCGCAGCTCCATCAGCGCGGTCAACACCTCGCCCCGGGCGCCGGTCAGCGCATTGTGCTCTATCAGCCCTTCCAGCCGCAGGCGCTTCTGCGCCAGCACCGCCTGGTACACCCGCCGCTGATCGCTGGGCATGGGCACGCTGATGACGGACTCTATTTTCTCCGGCAAGTCGGCCATCACATCCTGCTTGAGACGGCGCATCAGGAAGGGGCGGATACGGCACAGCAGGTCCTCCGCGTTGCGGCCCTGGTCGTAGCGGCGCAAGAAGTCCCGGATGCCGGGCAGGTAGCCGGGCAACACAAAGTCAAACAGACTCCACAGCTCGGCCACATTGTTCTCCATGGGCGTGCCGGACAGGGCCAGCCGCGTCTGGGCCTGCAGCCGCTTGACGGCGCGGGCCGACAGGCTGAGGCTGTTCTTGATAAACTGGGCCTCGTCCAGCACCGCGTAGCGGAAGGGGATCTCCCGCAGCAGGTCAATGTCCTGGCGCACCAGGGGGTAGCTGATCAGCATCACATCGGGGGCATTTTCTGTGGAAAACTCCTCAATCATCTGCTGCCGCCTGGTGCGGGGACCGGCGAGCAGTTGCACGTTGAGGCTGGGGGCGAAGCGCGCAAACTCCTTTAGCCAATTATAGCCCAGCGATGTGGGCATCACGATGATGCTGGGCATGCGCTGGGGTTCTATCTGCACGGAATATAAAATGGTGGCAATGGTCTGCACGGTTTTTCCAAGGCCCATGTCATCGGCCAGTATGCCCCCCATGCGCAGACGATGCAGCGACACCAGCCACTGAAACCCCCGCTCCTGATAGGGATGCAGACCGGGCACAGGGCTTTGGGGCGGTGTATCGGGCAGCGCTGTAAGCGCCTTGGCCCCCTCCTCCACCTGCACGGGCAAGGCACTGTGGTCAATGAGCGCCTGCAGATAATAGGCGCGGTACGCAGGCAAATCGCGCAGGTCGTTTTGGGCCTGCACGGCCTCCAGCGCCGCCTCGGCCAACTGCTGCCAGTTTTCAACCCCCCTCAGGGTGATGAAGCTGCCATCCTTATATCGGAAGTACTTCTTGCCGTTTCGGATAGCCTGCAAAATGGGGACCAGGTCTTCAATGGGGGTGCCGTCATCCAGCAGCTCCAGCTTCAGACCGCCGGCGCCTGCGGACAGACGTCCCGACAGGGAAACCGCCCGGGGAGTCAGGCGCTTGAAGTCGTTGCTGAGGTATAGGTGGGCCTGACGCCCCAGCTCCTGCACACCCTCGGTGAGAAAGCGGTAGATGGCCTCCTCCCCCCGCAGGTACACATAGCCCTTGCGCACGCGGAAGCCGGCATCGGCCAGGGCCTCCAGCACCCGGCGTTCGCCCAGGGCATCGTGCAGCAGCAGACGGGGAGCGTGGCTGTCCGGCGAGAAGGGATCCAGCGCCACATCGCCATACTGAAAGCGGATGCGGGCTACCACGTCTCCCCCCGCCTGGTCCAGATAGATCTCCGCCTGAAGGGGCAGCCGGATCATGCGGCTTTCCAGCCGGGGATCCAGCACCACGGCCCGGCTGTGCATTAAAGTGGGTAACAGCTCCCGGGTTACGGAGTCCATGTCTGTACGGGGGAAGGTGAACAGCCTTTCCTCCCGGCTGAGCAGCGCCTTGGTCAGCGCCCTGTCCTCCCGCTTCACCCGCACCAATTGGCCGCCCATCACCATGAAGCTGCCGTCCACTCCGGCCAAAGTGCAGGCAGCGTCCAGCCGGGCACGGATAGCCAGACCACCCCGATGGGGACTGATATAAAACACCACCGGCAAAGTAGCCGTGGCGATGCCCTGCTGGATGCGGGTAGAGCCGCCCTGGGTCAGGCGAAAGCGCAGGCCGGTCAGGGCCTTCATGACCCGCAGCCCCGTTTGCCGGGTCAACGGCAGACGGCGCGCCTGCTGGGGCGACAGGTGCTTTTCCCCAAACTCCAATACCTGGCAGTAGTCCACCAGCACCTGCAGAAAGGCAGCATCTTGGGGAGAAAAGGCGCGCAGGCTCAGATCCAGCGTCATGC
>JAAZBR010000227.1 GCA_012513735.1 Clostridiales bacterium
GATATATTCATCAAGCCAGGTTACCGCTTCAAGGCCTGTGATCTGCTGCTCACCAACTTCCACCTGCCCCAGAGCACTTTGCTGATGCTGGTCAGCGCATTCATGGGACGGGAACGGGCGCTGAATGCCTATGAAGAAGCGGTGCGTGCACAGTATCGTTTTTTCAGCTTTGGTGACTGCATGCTGATCGGCAACGGTCTGGTTGGCTGATGCTCCGGTTTGCTGTTCGCTACATCGCGGGAGCCCTGGCATTTCCCCTGGCCGACTATCTGCTATGGGGTGTATGGTGCGACAGCCTGCAGAGCGCGTTGCTGGCAGGGGCCGTGCTGATGCTTTTTTATCTGCTGCTGCGCCCTGTGCTCAAACTGCTCACCATCGCCTTCAGCCTGCTGACTCTGGGGCTATTTGCCACAGCCATCGACACGCTGCTGGTAATACTCACTGCACGCCTTTTCCCCTACACTATTGCCATCAAAGGGCCGGAATGGGCGCTTCTGGCAGCGCTGATCGTCAATGTTGTACGCTATCTTTCAGGAAAGGCGGTGCGGGCATGAAAGATGCCTTCCTGGTGATCGGGGGCCTGAACATGGATATTCTGGGCACCCCCTCCCACAGCTTTGTCCAGCGAGACTCCAACATCGGTCGGGTGCGGCTAACGCCCGGCGGTGTCGGGCGAAATATCGCCAGCCACCTGGCCCGCCTGGGCGCCCCGGTGGAGCTGATGGCCGTGCTGGGCAACGATGTCTATGCCGGCCTGCTGGAACAAAGCTGCACGAAGGCCGACATTGGCCTGCGTTACGCAGTCAGGAGTAACCTGCCAACCTGCATGTATTTGGCAATCCACGATACCCAGGGCGATATGCTGGCAGCCATCAACGACATGGAAGCCATGAAAGCCCTGAGTCCCGAGAGTATTATGGAGAAACTGCGGGGGCAAAACTTCCGCGCCTGTGTGCTGGATGCCAACCTAAGCCAGCAGTCCCTTGAGGCTGCTGCCCGGATGGAATGTCCCCTGATAGCAGATCCGGTGAGCTGCGATAAGGCAGAGCGTCTGGTGCCCATTTTCCCCCGGCTAACAGCCATCAAACCCAACCTGATGGAAGCCAGGCTGCTCAGCGGCCGGGAAGGTATTGAAGAGGCAGCCGCCGCGCTGCTTGACAAGGGGGTGCGGCAGGTCTACATTTCATTGGGAAGCGGCGGTTGCTATTATGCTTCCCAGCAGGAAAGAGGGTATTTACCCGCCGTGTCGCTTCCTCCCGTGCCTGCTACTGGCGCCGGAGATGCCATGGTGGCCGGACTGACCATCGCCATTTCAGAGGGCAAAACCGCCGCAGAAAGCGCCGCCTTTGGACAGGAATGTGCAGCAAATCACTTGCGCAGCCAGCAACTGCAGTAATCAGGAAGGAAGATTATCATGAATCAAAAGCACCTCTCGTTTTCTGAGCCTGTTGCCAAGGCGCTCAGCCAGGGCAAACCGGTCATCGCCTTGGAAAGTACCATCATCAGCCATGGCATGCCTTATCCCCAAAACGTAGAAACCGCCCTCAACTGCGAGCGCATTGCCCGGGAAAACGGGACGGAACCGGCAACCATCGCAGTCATCGAGGGGCGACTGTGTGCAGGCCTCAGCCCTGCGCAGTTGGAGTACCTTGGCAAGGCAGGCCCATCCGTGGTCAAGGCCAGCCGCAGGGATCTGCCAGTGCTGATCGCCCGCAAGCAAACAGGCGCCACCACCGTGGCTGCCACTATGATCATTGCGGCGCTGGCCGGTATCCGCGTATTTGCCACCGGCGGCGTAGGGGGTGTGCACAGGGGCGCACAGACCAGCATGGATATCTCCGCCGACCTGGAGGAGCTGGCCAAGACCTCAGTCGCAGTGGTATGTGCCGGCGTCAAAAGTATTCTGGACCTGGGACTAACCTTAGAATACCTGGAAACCCGTGGCGTGCCTGTGCTGGGTTATCAGACTGACGAACTGCCCGCCTTCTATACTGACAAAAGCGGGTTTCCGGTGGACGCCCGTATGGACAGCCCCCAGCAGATTGCGGATGTGCTGCGGGCCCAGTGCGAGATCGGCTATCCCGGCGGTATGCTGATCACCAACCCCATTCCTGCAGAATTCGCCATGCCGGCAGATGTCATCAACGCGGCCATCAACAAGGCGCTTCAGGAGGCGGATCAGCAGCACGTGAAAGGCAAGGCCATCACGCCCTTCCTGCTGGACCGCGTGGTGCAGCTGACCGGCGGAGACAGTCTGAACAGCAATATCCAGCTTGTGTACAACAATGTGGCGCTGGCGGCCCGCATCGCAGCCGCCCTGTAAATCTACATATTCAAGTAGCTTCACCATCAGGCGGATATCTGCCGGATAGGCCTCTTGTGAAGGTTGACCCGCTATCAGACACGATACCATGATCGTATCGCGCCCCGGCAGTCGCACGCATTGGAACCCTGCGGGCCGATGCAAAGCGCTTCTGCCCACGCCAGCAGCCGCCACGCGATGTTCGGCATTCTGCTATTCATGGTAACCTTCCCTCATAAACAGGCAC
>JAAZBR010000228.1 GCA_012513735.1 Clostridiales bacterium
CAGGATATTCCGATTCCCGATACCCGCCCATCCCACTTCAAAGTCGGCGGCGCTTATCTTTACCAGTGACTGACCCACGCTGCCACCAGGCGGCAGCTTCCCCTCCGTGCTGCCCGCCGCCACCTCTGCCCGTACTGCGCTGGCCTCTGATGCCGTTGCGCTTTCTTCTGCCGCAGATGCGCTGCCTGCTGCTGCCTGCTCGCTGGCCAAAGCTGCCACGGCGCTGGTGCCTGCATCCACAGCGTGCCCTTCGGCCAGGGCTACCTGGGCCTCCGCCAGATCCACCTTGCCCTGGGCAGCGGTCACATGGCCCGCCGCCGCATCCACATGGCCAGCAGCCAGGGCCACCTGGTCAGCAGCCAGGCCTACCTGCGCCGCAGCCTGGTCTTTGTAGCCCTGGGCCTCCAGGGCTGCCGCCTCCGCCGCATCCCTGTCCACCGTGCTGGCGCTGGTGCTCATCAGCACCCAGTAGGCAGCATTGGGCGGCGCGTTGCCCACGGTCTCCGCCTTACAAATGTACGTACTGCCCTGATGGTAGCAGCAGTCCAGGGGCTTGTAATCATAGCCCGGGTCATAGTCTCCCCGGTGTATCATGGCCACGCGGCCAAGGTTGTTCATCGCCATTTTATACCTCCATTAACAGGTTGCGCACCCAGTTGGGGCACCAGCCCAGGTTGTGGGGTGGGTTGTAGATTAGCTCATCCCCCGGCGGGTCAGCGCACACCTTGACGGGGTAGCTAATATTTTGATATCTCGGCGTGGTGGCCACCTGTAAATGCTTGCAGTTGTCGCAGCACTCCAGAATCGGGTTGTGGGGGCAGGTGGCCTCCGCCTGGGCAGCCTCCCCGGCGTCCAGCATCACCGCATCGCACCATCGGCACTTGTAGGCTCGCACTTCCTTGGGCATAAATCCTCCTTAAAAAATCGCGTTATTGGCCCGCCCCATCACGGCCACCACAAAGGCCTGGGCAACGATGCGGGTTAAATTGTTGGGCTTTAGCGTAACAATGTGCCAGGCGTCCCTTGTAATCTTGCCCCCGCTCTTTTTCAGATGGGCGGTGATATCCCGGGCAGTAAGCCCGGAGAAATTGCCCACCAGCGCGCCGTCCACTTTAACCTCCACCCCGGTGGCGGTGGTGCCGGTGTAGATGCCGTAGGTGATTCCATGGGTGTGGTTAGGCACCGTATGGGCATGGTCGGGCAGATCCAGGATGTGGCTGTGGGAAGGGGTGGAGTGGGCATGGGCAGGCACGTACCAGGTGGGCAGGTCTGTCACGTGGGTATGGGCTTGCACCGTTGAGGAGCCGCCGCCGCTGCGCACGCTGTTGCCGCCTATTGTTATCTGGGATGTCTGGCCGCTGGTGGCGCCGCCCCCCGTCCGGCTTGTCCTGGCGCCGCCGCCCCCAGCGCTGGAGGTAGCCCCGCCGCCGGAAGCCGCCCCCGTGCTGTAGGCCCGGAAGGGCTCACAGGCAAAGGTCAGCTTCACGCTCTGCACCCCGCTGCATTCGGCGGGGATGAAGATGCGGAAGGTCATGGGGTAGGTGGGGCTGGCGTTCTCGGCGTCGGCGTAGGGGTACATCTGGGTAAAGTCGGTGATGTTGCTGTTGTTCAGTTGCAGCTTGGTGGCCCGAACGGTGCCGTCCATTTTTACCCAAAAGGGCGCTTCCTGGGGATTTTCTGCACCGGCCCAGGCAAAGTAGTCAAATACATGGTCGTTGCTAAGGCCTATGGCATTGCTCCCGGCGCCTGCGCGCATGTTAAACTTGCTGCCTGAAATTAAGTTCAGGTACCCATCGGAGTACATCTCAATGCCGTGTCGGCTGATGTCTATGTAGGATGTCTTGAGGTTGCTCATCTGGGTGTCAAGGAAAAAAGCGCCGATAAGCATATCGGTGTACAGCTCGCCGCCCCTCTGCTCGTACAGCGTCTCCCCGGTATAGACCAGGTCTTCACCCGCCAGGGCAAAGTTCAAACTGTCGCCGTCACCGTAGTCGGTCATGATGAGGTTGCCGTCGTCATCCACACTGGGTATGGCGTACAGCCGCGCCTCGTCTACCTTGCAGCGCAGCATGCCCCTAAAGTCCACGTCCGCCGCATTGATGGTGGTGGTCTTGCTATTCTGCCGCCCCGGCTGCGCGTTCCAGATAGCGTCCCCGTCCCGGTC
>JAAZBR010000229.1 GCA_012513735.1 Clostridiales bacterium
CGGCCTGCGCCGGGACCCTGGGGGTCGCGCCGTCGGCGAACATCAATCCCGAACGCCGCTTTCCCTCGCTGTTCGAACCGGTGCACGGCTCCGCGCCCGACATCGCGGGCAAGGGCCTGGCTAACCCCATCGCCACCATTTTGTCAGTGGCCATGATGCTGCGGCTGTCCTTTGGCCTGACGCAGGAGGCGGACGCGGTGGAGAGCGCGGTGCAGCGGGTGCTGGAATCTGGCGCGCGCACGGCGGATATCGCCCACGGCGGTGCATCAGTCAACTGTGCGCAAATGACCGACCTGGTGCTGGCCGAACTTGGCTGAAACAAAGTGAAGGAGGGACGGGACGTGAGCAGGGTATACAACTTCAACCCCGGCCCGGCCTGCCTGCCCGAGGAGGTGCTGCGGGAGGCGGCCGCCGAGATGCTGGACTACCGGGGCGCCGGCATGTCAGTGATGGAGATGAGCCACCGTGCCCCGGCTTTTGAGGCCATCCTACAGGAGGCCGAGGCCGACCTACGCTCGCTGATGGGCATCCCGGACCATTACGCGGTGCTGTTCCTGCAGGGCGGGGCCAGCCAGCAGTTTGCCATGGTGCCCATGAACCTTTCCCGGAATGGCAAGGCGGACTACCTGGTGACCGGCTCCTTCTCCCAGAAGGCGGCGGAGGAAGCGCGGCGCTTTCTGGATGTGCGTGTCGCGGCCACCGGCGAGGAGGGCAACTTTTCCCACGTCCCGCCGGTGGATAACCTGACCTTTCGCCCGGACTCGGACTATGTGCACCTGTGCCTCAACAACACCATCTTCGGCACGCGATTTTCCGCTCTGCCCGATACAGGCAATCCTCCGCTGGTGGGTGACCTGTCCAGCTGCATCCTGTCGGAACCTGTAGATGTCAGCCGATACGCGCTCATCTACGCCGGCGCGCAGAAGAACATGGGTATCGCGGGCCTTACGGTGGTCATCATACGCCGGGATATGGTGCGCGACGACCTGCCGGACAGCGTCCCAACCATGTTGCGCTACAGCACCCATATGAAAGCCGATTCCCTGTACAACACGCCGCCCTGCCAGGCCATCTACATGTGCGGCAAGGTGCTGCGCTGGCTCAAGGGGCTGGGCGGGCTTTCTGCCATGGCCGCCATCAACCGCGAGAAGGCGGCCTTGCTGTACGACTACCTGGATCAGAGCCGGGTATTCCGCGGCACGGCCTACCCGGACAGCCGCTCGCTGATGAATATTACCTTCGTGACCGGGGACAAGGAAAGGGACGCGGCCTTCATCCGCTTTGCCGAGCAGCGGGGGCTGTACGGGCTCAAAGGCCACCGCTCGGCTGGCGGCATGCGGGCCAGCATCTACAACGCCATGCCTGTGCAGGGCGTACAGGCGCTGGTGGATTGCATGGCCGCTTTTGAGGGGGCGCAGGCATGATGAAGCAGCGTCATGTGGCCCTGCTCAACGATATATCGCCCCGTGGGCTGACCTGCTTTGGCGACAACTTCAGCATCACCCAGGATACGGAGGATGCCGACCTGTGGCTGGTGCGCTCGGCCGACCTGTTGGACAAGTCGCTGCCCGAGCGCCTGCGCGCCATTGCTCGCGCGGGCGCTGGCGTCAACAACATCCCGCTGGCTCGCTGCACGCAGCAGGGCATCGTGGCCTTCAACACACCGGGTGCCAACGCCAACGCGGTGAGCGAGCTGGTGGTGGCAGGCATGCTGCTGTCGGCCAGGGATATTGTGGGCGGCGTCAACTGGGTGCGGGCCCAGGCAGCTGATGACGCGCTGCCAGATGTGGTGGAGAAGGGCAAGAAGGCCTTCACCGGCAGCGAGCTGCGCGGCAAGCGCATGGGCGTGATTGGCCTGGGGGCCATCGGCCACCTGGTGGCCAATGCCGCGGCCGCCCTGGGCATGGAGGTGTATGGCTACGACCCGGCCATCTCCATTGAAAACGCGCTGAAGCTTGCGCTCACGGTACACCACACCGCCCAGCTGGGCGATGTGCTGGCGCATTGCGACTACATCAGCATCCATGTGCCGCTCAATGACAAGACCCGTGGTATGATAGGAAAGGTCCAGCTGGAGCGTATGCGCCCCGGCGTGGTGCTGCTTAACTTCGCCCGAGACCAGTTGGTGGATGAAGCGGCGCTGGGGGAGGCATTGGCCTCCGGTCAGGTGCGCCGCTATGTGACCGACTTTGCCAACAGGCGGGTGATGGACATGTCAAACACGCTGGTGTTTCCCCACCTGGGGGCGGCCACCGAGGAATCCGAGGAGAACTGTGCCGTGATGGCCGTGCGCGAGGCGCAGGATTATCTCAACAACGGCAATATTGTGAATGCCGTGAATTTCCCGGCCATCAACCTGGGCCCGGCCACCCACGCCACCCGTGTGGTGGTGCTGCACCGCAATGTGCCCGGCATCCTCAGCGGGGCCACCACGCTGTTTGCCCAGGCGGGCATAAACATCGAGCAGATGGTGTCCGCCAGCCGGGACAATGTGGCCTGCGCGCTGTTTGATACGTCGGTCGCGGTGCCGCGGGCGTTTGCCATGCAGCTGTCCACCCGGCCGGATATCCTCAAGGTGCGGGTGATTCAAGCATAGGGGGAGGGGGAGCGATGGAGAAAACCTTGCGATTTGGCCTGCCCTATCTGATTGAAACCAGTACCGTGCAGGAAGCCGTAGCGCTGTGCGAGCTGCTGGGGCTGCATTTTGTGGAACTCAATAGCAATTTTCCGGCCTGCGGGCTGAATGAACTGGCGGCGCTGCCGCTGCGCGAGATGGCTCGTCAGCACGGTATTTTCTTTACGCTGCACGTGGATGACCGCTTCGACCCCTTTGACTTCAACCCCCTGGTGCGGGAGGCATACGCGCAGACCATGCTGTCCGCTATCGCGCTGTCCAAGGAAAGCGGCATCCGCCTCGTTAATATGCACATCCCCAGGGGCAACATCGTCACCCTGCCCTCCGGCCCGCGCTATCTGTATGAGGAGTACCAGCAGGCGTTTACCCAGGCCGTGGACAGCTTTGGCGAGCGCTGCCAGCAGGCGGCGGGGGAGGGCGATGTGCGCATCGCCATCGAAAACACCACCTATTGGGCGCCCCATGAGCTGCGCGCCATTGAACGGCTGCTGCAAAGCCCCGTGTTCTCCCTGTGCCTGGATACCGGGCACGACCACGCGGAAAACAACCGCGACCTGCCCTTCATCCTGCATCACCGGGACAGGCTGGCGCACATGCACCTGCACGACGGACATGGCAAAACCAATCACCAGGCACTGGGTATTGGGGAAATTCCCCTGAGCGAGCGGCTGACACTTGCGGCGCAGTCGGGTGCCACCGTGGTGCTAGAGGTCAAGACCATCGCCGCACTGGAGCAGTCGGTCCATTGGCTGCGGGCGGAGGGATGGTTGTAGCCCCAGACGTACAAAAAAAGCGGCTGCCTTGTTGGGCGGCCGCTTTTGCGGTTGCGGATTATTTCGGATTACACGCTCATCGTCCAGCCGAAGGTGTCCGGCGCGCGTCCCCATTGGATATCGGTCAGGGCGTCGTACAGCCGCTGGCTGAGGGCGCCGGTGGTGCCATCGCCGATGACCATGATGTCGTCGCGGTAGCGCAGTTTGCC
>JAAZBR010000230.1 GCA_012513735.1 Clostridiales bacterium
CACGATGGGGCCGCGGTTCCAGGAGGGGTACCAGGTCTTGGCGGGAATGGGCGCCATGGCGAATTCAAACCCGTTGGGCTTGATGTAGGGATAGCCGGCGCAGGAGCCAATGTAGCTGGCAACGATACCGCTGTTGAAGTCCTCGGAGAAGTAGTTGCCGCTGGACTGCACCAGGAAGTAGCCCTTCTTTACCATGTCTACCAGCCACTGCAACTTAGCGCGTACCTCGGGCGTATCAAACAGCACGGCCTTCTTCTCCACATCGATGTAGCCGGAGTTGGGGGCTTCCATGATGAACATCTGGATCAGGTCGGTCAGGCTGTCGCAACCCAGGCCCGCGATGCCCTTGGCATCATAGATGGTTTTGCAGGTGGTCTCCATCTCCTCCCAGGTGGTGGGGGGAGCGATCTTCAGCTCGTCAAACAGCGTCTTGTTGTAGAACAGGATGGGTCCGGTGGTGTAGGCGGGCACATAGTGGATCAGGCCATCCTCAAAGCCGTTGACCTCGCCCTTCATGACGCCCTCGGCCAGCGAACTGTCAAAATCCTTGATGCCGAGCTCATCGTCATAGATGTACTGGCTCAGATCGGCCACCTGGCCGGCGCGCACATAGCTGGCTGCCTCGGAGGCATAGTTGAAGATGATGTCCGGGCCGATACCCTCCACCACCGCGCTCTTGACAGCCTGGGTAAAACCGGAGTAGGGCTGGCTCAGCACCTGCACCTGGATCTTATCCTGACTGGCGTTGAAGTCAGCAGCGGCCTTTTGCAGATAGGCTTCCTGCCCCTTGGTGAAGGTGTGCCAGATGTTGACACCGATCTTACCCTCCTCCACAGGGCCGGGGGTGGTCAGCGGTTCGGCAGTTGCGGTGGCGGCGGGGGCTTCGGTGACCGGCACCTCCGTGGCGGGCGCTGTCGTTTCAACCACCGGTTCAGGGGTTGGCGTCGCTTCCGGTGCGGGAGCGGGTTTCGTGGCAAAATAGATGCCGACCGCCGCAGCCACAATCAGCACGACGACCAGAATGGTTGACCATGTTTTCTTGGACATATATTCCTCCTACGTTCAGTGCGCCTGCCGGCGCCGGAAGGGAGCGTAACGGCTCACCTGCTCTTTGATTATAGTCAATCGCGCAGGGGAATACAATTGTTTTACCTTGATTTTACAGCGCGGGAGCTTTGCTTTCGCAGTACAGGCAGCGATATTCGTCCTTTTCCCTGTCCACCAGCACGAACACATGGGGCAGTTCCTGCTCTGTGGACGTGATGCAGCGGGGATTTTTGCACTTGACGATGTTGGTCATGCGCTCGGGCAGTTCGGGGTGATATTTTTCCACCCGCACGCCGTCGCGGATCACGTTGATGGTAATGGTGGGGTCAATAAACCCCAGGGCATTCATGTCGATATTCAGGAGGGTATCGATCTTGATGATGTCCTTCTTGCCTTGCTTGTTGCTGGCGGCATTTTTGATCAGGGCCACCGAGCAGTCCAACTGTCCCAGGTTCAGGAAGTTGTAGATGCGCATACCCTGGCCCGCGGCGATGTGATCGATGACAATGCCGTTCTTGATGGAATCGATGTTCATTTATGCTACCTCCAGCAGCTTCAGCATGAGGGCCATGCGCATGTACTTGCCGTTCAACACCTGCTTAAAGTAGCAGGCCCGCGGATCCGTGTCGATGGCGACGGAGATTTCGTTGACCCTGGGCAAGGGATGCATGATGATCAGGTCCTTCTTGGCGGTTTCCAGTTTTTCAGGCACCAGAATGTAGCTGTCCTTCAGGCGTACGTAGTCGTCTTCATTGAAAAAACGTTCCTTCTGCACCCTGGTCATGTACAGGATGTCCAGTTCCGGCATCACGGACAGTAGGTCGGTGGTCTGTGTATAGGGCATATTGCGCACCTTCAGATGCTGCTTCACATAGCTGGGCACCTTCAGTTCCTCTGGGGATACCATCACAAAGCGCACACCCTCGTAGCGGCTCATGGCTTCAATCAGCGAGTGGACAGTACGGCCAAACTTCAGGTCTCCACACACCCCGACTACCAGGTTTTCAAAACGGCCCCGCTCCCGGTGGATGGTCAGCAGGTCGGCCAGGGTCTGGGTGGGGTGGTTGTGTCCGCCGTCGCCGGCATTGATGACGGGCACTGTGGCGTTCATGGAGGCCACCAGCGGAGCGCCCTCCTTGGGGTGGCGCATGGCGATGATGTCCGCATAGCAACTGATGGTTCTTACCGTATCAGCCACGCTTTCACCCTTGGCTGCAGAGCTGGAATTGGCCTCCGAAAACCCGATGACATGGCCGCCCAGCTCGTACATGGCTGCCTCAAAGCTGAGGCGTGTACGGGTTGACGGCTCAAAAAACAGGGTGGCCAGCTTCTTCCCTTCCATCTTATGGGCGTAATACTGCGGCCGGGCGATGATGTCTTCGGCGACATGCACCAGCTCGTCCAACTCCTCTACGCTCAGGTCCGTGATGCTGTTGATGCTCCTCATAGGTTTCCTCCAATCCAAGATTCATCCGTGGGGTTGGCACGGAAGGCCAGTAGTTTTTGAATGTCCTCGGGAGCGATGTACCCTTGGTTGGCCGCCTCCTGGGCGACCACATCAAAGGTGGTCAGGCTGTGGTTTTCAATGCCGGCGTCCTTCAGACGGTCCAGGCCCTTGCGCATGCCGTAGGTGAAGATGCTGATGATGCCCAGCACATGGGCGCCCGCCTCCCTTAACACATGGACTACTTCAATCACGCTGCCTGCAGTGGAGATCAGATCCTCCACCACCACCACCTTCTGCCCCGGCTCCAGCCGGCCCTCGATTTGGTTTTGTCGTCCGTGGTCCTTTTGGCCGCCCCGCACATAACCCATGGGCAGCTTCATCAGGTGGGCGGCGATGGCTGCGTGGGGGATGCCGGCGGTGCTGGTGCCCATCAGCGCCTGGCAGTCCGGATACAGCCGGCGGATGGTGTCGGCCAGCCCCTGTTCAATGAGGGTGCGGGCCTCCGGATCGGACAGCGTCAGCCGGTTATCGCAGTACACCGGGCTTTTGATGCCGCTGGCCCAGGTGAAGGGCTGCTGGGGGCGAAAAAACACAGCCTTTACCCGCAGCAGCGCACGGGCCACCTCCCGGGATTGATCAGATGAATGCATCGACACACCTCCTGTAAGCTTCTTCAGGGCTCTCCGCCGCTGTGATGGGACGGCCCACCACAATATAGTCGGCTCCCAGCGACCGCGCCTTCTCCGGCGTTGTAATGCGGTGCTGGTCATCCTGCCTGCTGTCGGCAAAGCGGATGCCCGGGGTGACTGTCACAAAATCCTTGCCGCAGCAGGCATGGACGCCCTGCACCTCCAGGGGGGAACACACTACGCCGTCCAGCCCGGCTTCCCTGGCGTTCTGCGCGTACTGCATCACCACCTCCTCCATGGGATGGGGGATCAGCAGCTCTTGCTCCATGCGCTGCTGGTTAGTGGAGGTGAGCTGAGTCACCGCAATCAGCAACGGTCGGGTACCATCCGGCCGGGTCAGCCCCCGCAGGGCGGCCTCCATCATGTCCTTGGTACCCGCCGCGTGCAAATTGACCATATCCACATCCAGCCGGGATAGCACCCGCATGGCTTTTTCCACGGTGTTGGGGATATCATGCAGCTTCAGGTCCAGAAAAATCGGGTGTCCCATCTCCTTGATTTCCCGCACGATCTGCGGGCCTTCGGCATAGTACAGCTCCATGCCGATCTTGACGAAGGGCTTGCGCTGGCCGAAACGCTGAAGGAAGGTCATGGTTTGCTCTCTGGTGGGGAAGTCACAGGCAATGATGACGTCGCGGTTCAATACTGTATCCCTCCAATGATGTCGTTCAGGTCCTCGATGCCGTGGCGGGCCATGGCCCGGGGCAGGTCTTCCACAATATCCCGGCAGATATAAGGCTCCACCAGGTTGGCGGCTCCCACCTGCACGGCGGTGGCGCCGGCCAGCATCATCTCCAGCACATCCTCCACGCAAGAGACCCCACCCATACCCACAATGGGGACGCTGACCGCCTCATATACCTTGCGCACCATGGCCAGCGCCACCGGCAGAATGGCCGGGCCGCTGAGGCCGCCGGTGCGGTTGGCCAACACGGGGCGGCGTGTTTTGATATCGATGCGCAAGGCTACCAACGTGTTGATCAGGCTGATGCCATCGGCGCCCGCTTGCTCGCAGGCGCTGGCAATAGCGGCGATGTCCGAAACATTGGGCGTCAGCTTGATGATGACAGGTTTTTTGCACACTGCCTTGACCGCCCGGGTGATCTCCGCAGCCGCCGCAGGCTCCGTGCCAAAGCTCATGCCGCCCAGGTGTACGTTGGGGCAGGAGATGTTGACTTCCAGCCAGCCCACCTGCTCCTCAGCGTCCAGTAGCGCGCAGGTCTGCACATACTCGTCCAGAGAGAAGCCGGAGACATTGGCCATCACCGGCTTGTGGAAAAACTGTTTCATACGGGGCAGTTCCACCGCAATCACTTGGCGTACCCCCGGATTTTGCAGCCCGACTGCGTTCAGCATGCCGCTGTTGCTTTCTGCAATGCGGGGGCAAGGGTTGCCAAAGCGGGGATGCAGCGTGGTACCCTTGAAGGAGAAACTGCCCAGCAGGTTGATATCGTACAGCTCGGCAAACTCCACGCCATAGCCAAAGCAGCCGCTGGCGCCCATCACTGGATTGTCCATTCTGATGCCACAGAGGGTGACTGCTGTATTCACCAGATCAGCACCTCCTTTGCAAACACCGGGCCTTCCTTGCATACGCGCTGGGAGCCCAGGGTGGTTTGAATACTGCAGCCCATACATGCGCCAAAGCCGCAGCCCATGCGCTCCTCCAGGCTGAGCTGACCGGAAAAGGGAAGCCAACTGCACAGGGCCTGCAGCATGGGGGAGGGGCCGCAGGCAAAGAAATAGTCGCTGCCTTTGGGCGGGACGGCTTGTGTCACAAATCCCTTGATGCCAGCCGAGCCATCCACCGTGCACACGGTTACCGATATGAGGCGGCGGAACAGATCCTCGTAGAAGATCTCGTCGCTGCTGCCAAAGCCCATGATCAGGTGTGGCTGCTTGCCCGCCTTGACCAGGTCCATGGCCAGTTGGTACAGGGGAGGCAAACCGACCCCGCCCCCCACCAGCAGCGGGTGCTGACCGGACGGACTCAGGTCAAACCCATTGCCCAGGCCGCACAGCAAATTCAGACTGTCTGCCGGTCGGCAGCGGGTCAGCAGGTCCGTTCCCTGGCCCACCACCTTGTAAATCAGCGTAAGGGTAGCATTATCCCACGCGGCCACCGACAAGGGCCGGCGCAGGAACTTGCCCGGCACCTGTACATTGACAAACTGCCCGGGACGCTTGAGGCTGCCGGTGTCCCCTTCCAGCACCATTTCCCAGGTGGCGTGGGCGATCAGCCGATTGCTGAGGACGCGGTAGTTGCCTTGCTTCATAGGGCCTCCTTCCAGGCAACACAGCCTTGCGCAATGGTCAGCACACAGGCGCCGGCAGCCTGCCAGCCGGCAAAGGGCGTGCTGCGGCCCAGGGACAGAAAGGCGGAGGGATCTACTGTGACGCTGCGCTGCAGATCCCACAGGCATAGGCTAGCTGGCTTGCCCGGTATCAGCCCTCCCTCGATACCGAACCGTCGGTTGGGGACCTCGCTCATGCAGGTCACCAGCCGGTGAAGGGGCATCAGCCCGGTCTGCACAAAGTAGTGGTTCAGCAAGGCGAAGGCGCACTCCAGCCCCACGATGCCATTGAGGCTGTTCATGAGCCCACCTGCCTTTTCCTGGGCGCTGTGGGGGGCGTGATCGGTGGCGATCATGTCGATGGTGCCGTCCAGCAGGCCCTGGGTCAACGCGGCCCGGTCCTCCGGCCCGCGCAGCGGGGGATTCATCTTGTAGCGTCCATCATCTGAAAGGCAGCTTTCATCCAGCAGCAGGTAGTGAGGTGCCGTTTCGCAGGTGACATCCAGCCCTTCTGCCTTTGCCCGGCTGATCAGCGCCAGGCTTTCTTTGGTGGACAGGTGGCACATATGGTAGCTGCACCTGGTGCGGCGCACCAGATCCAGATCCCGCCGCAACTGCCGGTATTCGCTGGCCGAGCTGATGCCGGGCAGTTGATGTTTATCGGCATAGGCCCCCGCGTGGATGACTCCGCCGTGCAAAAGGCCGTCATCCTCGCAGTGGGCGGCCAGGATGCGGCGGTGCTTTTTTGCCTCCGCCATGGCCTGCTCCATCAGCGCTTCGCTTTGCACCCCGCGGCCGTCATCCGTAAAGCCACAGACCTGGGGGGCCAGAGCGGCCATGTGGGAAAGCTCCTCGCCTTTCTGCCCCATCGTGATACTGCCGTAGGGCAGCACCTGGATGCAGGCATCCCGGGCGATGATATCGCGCTGCTGTTGCAGGTGCGCCTGGCTGTCAGGCACAGGCCGCAGTTTGGGCATGGCGCAGACGGTGGTATAGCCGCCCCGGGCAGCGGCGCGGGTGCCGCTTTGGATGGTTTCCTTATAAGAAAAACCGGGCTCCCTCAGATGCACGTGCACATCTGTGAAACCCGGAAAAACATGAAGCCCTTTGCAGTCGATGGTGGGAAGGCCAAGGGGGATCGGTCCGTCTCCCACGCTTTGCAGCACGCCATCCACGATGACAAGGTTGCTGGGGAGCCACTTCCCTTTCCGCCAGGCCAGGGCATCGGCCAGCACACAGCGTTGTCTCATCCCTTGCTCCTTCCCAGGGCGCTGCCCTGCATCCGAGCCAGCATAGCAAGGGATGACGAACTTGTCAATCCGTTTTGAAATAAATGTTCGGTATTATTCAGCTTTTTGCGGGAACGCTCTTAAATTTTCCCATATGATACCCCCGGGTCCTTGTTCACATAGGAGATGATGTTAGACCACGATTATCACACAGCGCGTCTCATCTTTTCGATTGTAACCCCTGAACACATAGAGCATGATTATATTTGTCACAACAAGATATGCAGCTCGTCTGTTTTGGGGCCATAAAATACACCTGTACAGGATACAAAACAGGGTCCTGCCGCAAATGTGGAAGGACCCTGGTATTCAATAGTTGTTGTCCGCTTATCCCTTTTTGGGGGGCATGACAGTGGCTTCGCCAACCACAACGGGATCGCCGTCGGGGTTAACAATCAGGCAATCAAGGATCACGCGGTTTTTTTCCACCAAGACCTCCTTGACCGTGATGCTGGCGGTGAGCTGCTCACCAAAGTGTACGGGCTTGGTGAACTTCAGGGTCTGTCCGGTATAGATAGTGCCCAGCCCTGGCAGTTTGGTGCCCAGCAGTGCGCTGAAGAGAGATGCCACCAACATCCCGTGCACAATGCGTGTTTTGAACATGGTGGTTTGCGCATATGCCTCATCCAGATGCGCAGGGTTGTTGTC
>JAAZBR010000231.1 GCA_012513735.1 Clostridiales bacterium
ACCTGGGCGGCTTTTACGATGCGGGGGCCAACCATTTCATTATGGCGCGGCGGCCGGCTGTGTTTTTTCCCATGCATTGGGCTCAGCGCAGCGAGATTGCTGAGGACTATGCCCGCCGTATGCACGCCCCCCGAACCCAGGTTCAGGCGCTGACCAAGCCCCGGGAAACCGCGCTGATCGACTTCAGTACCCAGCCGCCCCTTGTGCGCGTGGCATCTGCCGATCGCAAACCCTTTGGCCGCGGCACAGAACCTGAGGATCGCAATGTGGAGCTGAGCGCTTATATATCTGAAGACCCCTTCTCTGAAACCGACCTGCCGGTGGATTTGTCCGGTTCGGATGCCGATACGTGATCCTTAGAATGGGAGGGGATTGCCCCTTTCCCGGCACAATAGCAGTCTGCAGGTGTTCTGCGAATCCCACCCTTCAATTTAGGGCTGTTTTGTGGTATAATTCTTATGCTGGAATGGGGAAAGTCGACGTATTTTTGGTCTTATGGGCCTTCATTCCCACCGCAAGTAACGCATAATGAGGACGATGCATGAATCTACAGGATCTCAACCCGATGCAACGCAAGGCAGCCGAGAGTCTTCAAGGCCCCTTGCTGATTATTGCAGGCGCCGGCAGCGGCAAGACGCGCACCATGACCTACCGTATTGCCAACCTGTTGAAACAAGGGACGCCGGCAAGTGCCATCATGGCGCTGACCTTTACCAACAAGGCAGCCAAGGAGATGCTGACCCGGGTGGATGCCCTCACCGGCGGCAGTGCGGGGGATGCCTGGATCGGCACCTTCCATTCCATTTGTGTACGCATTCTGAGGCGCGACATCGAAAAGCTGGGCTATCAGCGCTCCTTTGTCATCTATGACGATGAGGATCAGCTGCGCGTTCTCAAGGACATTTACAAGCGTATGGACATCGATGAAAAGCAGCTTTCCTTCCGGGAAATGCGTGCTGTGATCTCCGATGCGAAAAACCACCTGCAAAACGCGGAGGAGTGGTTTGCTGCCTCGCACAAGGACTTTCGTGCCCAGAAGATGCACGACATCTTTGCCGCCTACGACCAGCGGCTGCACCAGGCCAACGCGCTGGATTTTGACGACCTGATTGTCAAGACCCTGCAGCTGCTGGTGGATCATCCGCCGGTGCTGCAGCACTACCACCGCCGGTTTCAATACGTGCACGTGGACGAATACCAGGACACCAACTTCGCCCAGTATTCACTGGTGCGCCTGCTGACCCAGGAGAGCCGCAATCTGTGCGTGGTGGGCGATGACGACCAGAGCATTTACGGCTGGCGTGGTGCCGATATCCGCAACATTCTGGATTTTCAGAAGGATTTTCCCGATGCCCAGGTGATCAAGCTGGAGCAGAACTACCGCTCCACTTCCAATATCCTGGACGCAGCCAACCAGGTGATCGCCCACAACGAGGGCCGCATGGAAAAGGCGCTGTGGACCGACATGGGCGAGGGCGAGAAGATCAAGCTGTGCACCGCGGGCGATGAACACGAGGAAAGCGCCTGGCTGTGCGAGCGCATCCGCAGCCTGCACAGCGACGGCCTCCCCTATTCGCAGATTGCGGTGCTGTACCGCATGCACGCCCAGAGCCGTGTGCCCGAAGAAATGCTCATGCGGGCGGGCATCCCCTACCGCATTTATGGCGGCACCCGCTTCTATGATCGCAAGGAGATCCGGGACATCGTGGCCTATCTGCGGCTGGTGGTTAACCCCATGGACGAGGTCTCTTTGAAGCGTATCATCAACGTGCCCAAGCGGGCGATCGGCGATGCCACGGTGGAAGCGCTGGAGACCCATGCGAATCAGAAGGACATTCCCTTCTACAGCGCGCTTACCGACCTTCCGGATACCTTGTCCAGCCGTCCGCGCAAGTGCGTCAGCGATTTTGTGGCCATGATGAATAAGCTGACCGTGCTGAAGGAAACCAGCACACTGACGGAGTTCATCCAGCTTGTGCTGGACGAGACCGGCTTGCTGAAGCAGTATGAGAATACCAACGACGAAGAGCTGATCAGCAAGCGGGAAAACGTGCTGGAGTTTGTGGGCGCCGTGCAGGAGTTTGAGCGCCTGTCCGATGATGCCACGCTGGAGGCCTTCCTTGAAAATGTGGCATTGGTCACCGACCTGGACCGGCAGGAGCAGGGTCCCCAGTTTGTCACGCTGATGACCCTCCATTCCGCTAAGGGGCTGGAGTATGATGCGGTGTTCATGATCGGCATGGAGGAGGGGGTATTTCCCACCCACCGCGCGCTGCAGGATCCGTCCCGCATGGAAGAGGAACGCCGCCTGTGCTATGTGGGCATGACCCGGGCACGCAAGTACCTGGCGTTGTCTCTGGCGCGTCGGCGTACCATTTTCAATCAGATCTCCATCAACCCGCCCAGCCCCTTTATTTCGGAGATTCCCCAGCGCCTGCTATCGGACGAATGGGGCAAGGCCATGCGCAAGCATTTTGGCGGCGATGTGCATGAGCCGGTCTTGCCTCGCCGCACCGGCCCCCGCCCGCCAAAGACAGGCTTCGGCATCCCCGGCATGGGGCAGGACCTGAGCAAAATACCGGGCGTCCGCAGAGGCATCAGCGCCAAGTCCAAGCCTGTTGCCACCGTGTTCCACGCGGGGGATGTGGTGCTGCACAAGAAGTTTGGCGAAGGGCTGGTTAAGGAAGTAACCGGTAGCGGCCAGGATGCCCGTATCACCATCCTGTTCACCGCCTATGGGGAAAAGCAGTTCGCTGTCAGCGTTGCCCCCATTGTTAAGCTGCGCTGAGCCATGAACCAGTCGCCATTGCAGGATATGCGTGCCCTGGTGGACCAGATCAACCGGGCGTCCTACAGTTACTACGTGCAGGACGAGCCCATCATATCCGACGCCCAGTGGGACGCGCTGTATGCCCGCCTTCAGCAGATGGAGCAGGAGGCGGGCGTTGTGTTGCCCGATTCGCCCAGCCGCCGCATTGGCGGCGAACCGCTGAGCGCCTTTAAGCAGCACCGCCACCTTAGCCCGCTGTGGAGCCTGGATAAGGTGCAGACCGAGGAGGGGTTGCGCCAGTGGTTTATCCGTGTGCAGGCAGCCTGGGAAAAGGTGCCCGGCCTGCCACCCCTGTGCTATGGGGTGGAGTACAAGTACGACGGACTGACCGTCAACCTGACCTATGAGAATGGTCACTTGATCAATGCCGCCACCCGCGGCAACGGCACTGTGGGGGAGGAGGTGCTGCCCCAGGTGCGCACCATCCGCGGCGTTCCTCTGTCTATCCCTTATCAGGGGCTGATGGAGATTCACGGTGAAACCATCATGCGCCTGTCAGATTTTGAAC
>JAAZBR010000232.1 GCA_012513735.1 Clostridiales bacterium
AAATCGCTGAACCTGATGAAGAAGTGCGGCATCCCTTATGTGCTGAACGGCCGCATGGTCAAAGGAGAGGGCGAGCCTACCGTGCTATGGGATGACAACCAGGGCGGCTACCTGGCTGCCCGGCACCTGATTGATTGTGGCTGTCGCAGAATTGCCTGGCTGGGGGTGACCCAGCGCATTTCCTCAGCCAGGGATAGAAAACAGGGTTATCTGCGAGCCCTGCGGGAGGCCGGGTTGCCCACCGATCCCCAATTGGTGACGGAAACTTCCCCCATTGGCGGCTCGGTGTGCACGATCTTGGATAAGCTCAGTAAGCAGGGCATTGACGGCATCTGTACATTCAGCGACCTGCTGGCCTGGGAAACCATCCTTTGCCTGCACCAGATTGGGCTGAGAGTGCCTGAGGATATCCAACTGACAGGCTTTGATAATGTATCGGACTGGCTGCACATCCCCTCCCCGCTGACCTCCATTGGCGCGGACTTGGCCCGGGAAGCGCAGACAACGGTGGACATGCTGCTGGAGCGCATCGAGAACCGAAGTGCGCCGGCTACCGTCTGCCAGATGGATACATGGCTGGTTGTCCGGTCGAGCACCCGGGGAAACACATGAGCACAACAAAAGGCCTGGTATTTGACATTGAGGAGTTCGCTGTTTTTGATGGACCGGGCATCCGCAGTGTTGTCTTTCTGAAGGGCTGTCCGCTGCGGTGTGCATGGTGTCACAACCCAGAGGGGCTGGAACACCGAATCCAGCTTGTCAAAACACTGTCGCTGTGCGCAGGGTGCGGGCTGTGTGATGCGGCCTTCCGTTCTTCGGCAGATTGTACGAACTGCGGCCACTATGTTAGCGCCTGTCCCACGGGTGCCCTGCGTATCGCGGGCACTTGGATGAGCGCCCAGGAGGTAGCAGTGCGCATTCAGCGCCACGAAACCTTGTTGCGGCTGAATCATGGCGGTATAACCTTTTCAGGAGGCGAACCCCTGATGCAGGCCGATTTCGTGCTGGCGGTGCGGGCCTTGCTCCCCTGCCTGCATGCCGCCATTGAGACCAGCGGGTATGCGCCGTCCCCGCTCTTCCAGAAGGTTGTGGCCGCTATGGACCTGGTGATCATGGACATCAAGATCGTTGATCCCCTGCTGCATGTGAAGTATACCGGCGTACAAAACGACGTTATTCTGAAGAACCTGACCCTGCTAAAAAGCATGAACAAGCCCATGCGCATCCGGGTCCCCTTGATTCCCACCGTCAACGACACCCCCGAAAACATGACAGCCCTGGCTGCATTGCTGAAGGATGCCAAAAATTTGGAGAAGGTAGAGTTGATGCGGTACAATCAGGCCGCAGGTGCAAAGTATGCCGGCTTGGGTATGCTCTATCAGGTGGATTTTCCCGAGAAGCAGCCGCCACGGCTGCTGACAGAGATTTTTAAGGAGGTCGGTATTCTATGCGACGTTCTTTAAGCCAGGCTGAATGGCAGGATATCAGCACAAAAATCCAGGACCCCGCGTTATCCCTGGCGGACCGGGCAGCCCTGCGTTTGCAGCTTTTTCTGGAGCATGAAACCATCGTGAAAAAACCGGGGGAAAGAATCCCGGCTTACAGAACGCTGGTGGACTTCCCGGACATCTATGCCCCCGGAGAAAAGGAAAGGCTGCAGAAGGGGCATTATGTTCACGAGCAGGGCAGGGTGTGCAACATCTCCAGCGACTGGGAGGGCGTGCTGAAAGACGGCCTGATGGCCCGGTACAACCTGGCACCTGAGGCCTCCCGGCGTACCATCGACGCGGTGCTTGCCTACGCTGACCGCTACGAGATGCCCGGACTGTCCTCGGCGCTGCGCCAGGGCGCCCGGGGCTATTTGGAGGCGCTTCAGGCCTTCCGCATCCTGCACTTCAGCCTGTGGGCCAGCAATGTGTACCACAACACAGTGGGCCGATTTGATCAGTATATGTACCCCTACTTCAAGCATGACCTGGACAGCGGTCGGTTCACCGAAGATGAAATGCTGGCGCTGACGGAGGAGTTTTTCCGTTCCTTCAACCGGGACAGCGACTTGTACACCGGGATGCAGCAGGGTGATAACGGCCAGAGCCTGATGCTGGGCGGATGTGACCGCGAAGGAAAAAATGCCGTCAATGAGTTGACCTACGTTTGCCTGACGGCCAGCCTGAACAACAGGCTCATTGATCCCAAGATTAACCTGCGGGTGAATAAAGACACCCCTATGGAACTGTATGTCCGCTGTACCGAATTGACCAAACAGGGCCTGGGGTTCCCCCAGTATTCCAATGACGATGTGGTCATCCCCGGGCTGGTGGCGCTTGGCTACTCGCTGGAGAACGCCAGGAACTATACGGTGGCTGCCTGCTGGGAGTTTATTCTGCCCGGTGTCGCCATGGATATCCCCAACATCGGCGCCGTGTCTCTGGCCGATTCCGTTCACCAGGTCATCATGCGTGATCTGCCCAATTGCAATACCTTTGAATGCTTGCAGGACAAGGTGCGTCAGGAGCTGTTCAGCCGGGCAGATGCGCTGGAGGCCTCCTTGAAACCCCTGTGGCTTGAGCCCGCTCCCTTTCAGACGGTGCTGATGAGCGATCCCCGCCAGGATATTTCCTTGGGCGCCAAGTACAACAACTACGGCATCCACGGCACCGGATTTGCCACCGCTGTGGACCAGCTATCCGCCGTAGAGCGCTACATCTATCAAGAGCAACTAATGCCGGCTGATGACTGGCTGCAGGCCCTGTCCACCGAATTTTCCGGCCGGAGTGAATTGAAGCATACCCTGCGTACCCAGGCGCCCAAACTGGGCCGGGACACCCAAAGCGAGACGATTGCCGACAGGCTGATGAACGATTTTGCTGATTCCTGGGCAGGCCGGCGCAATGAGCGGGGCGGCGTGTTCCGGCCGGGTACGGGCTCTGCCATGTACTATGTGTGGCATGGAGTGAAGCTTGGTGCGCTGTCAGACGGGCATATGCCTGGGGAACCGATCTCTGCCAACTTCTCCCCCTCTCTGCTGGTCACCGACGTGGGCCCCCTGTCCGCCATCAGCGCCATGGCCCGCCCACAGCTTTCTCGCGTCATCAACGGCGGACCGCTGACGTTGGAACTGCATGACACGGTGTTCAAAAACAAGGAAGCCCTGACCAAGGTGGCCATGCTGGTGCGCAGCTTCATTCTGCTGGGTGGTCACCAACTGCAACTGAATGCCGTCAGCCGGGAAACCTTGCTGGATGCCCAGGTCCACCCGGAGGCACACCGCCAGTTGATCGTGCGGGTATGGGGCTGGAGCGGCCACTTCATTCAGCTGGACAAGAGCTATCAGGAACAGATCATCCAAAGAACCTCCTACAGCATTTAGCCCCCGGGGCATCCTAACACAGGATGCGAAACCAGGCAGGTATCCTTGCCCGGTTCTGTTGTGTTTGATATTCCGGCAAACCCACCTGATAGTATGGTGCCCATGAGAGATGTGTCCAGGAAACGATGCACAGTGTACCTCGAGAAATCCCCGAGGTGCTTCTCCTTTATGGTAATGCCTCTTTATGATATGATACAATAGTATAAGCAATCAATACAGCAAATACACAATTACTCCCCGGAGAAGACCTCCGGAAGTACACAATACACACATGGAGGAAATGTATGAAAACCGCGCAGGAATATGAGAACAGCCTGAGGTCCATGTCCTTCAAAGTCTTTGTGCAAGGGGAGCTGGTGAAAAACCCTGTGGATCATCCCATCATCAGGCCGTCCATGAACTCCGTCAAGATGACCTATGCACTGGCGGAGGATCCACAATATGAGGATCTGATGACTGTCCCCTCCAGCCTGACAGGGGAGCGGATCAACCGCTTCTGTCATATCCATCAGAGCACGGAAGACCTGATCAACAAGGTAAAAATGCAGCGGCTGCTGGGACAGAAAACAGCCTCCTGCTTCCAGCGCTGCGTGGGCATGGATGCCATCAACACGCTGGAGAGTGTTACCTTCGAAATGGATGCGCAGCTTGGCACAGACTATCACCAGCGTTTCCGCCGTTTCCTTCAGCGCATGCAGCAGGAAGACTGGACGGTGGATGGCGCCATGACCGATACCAAGGGCGATCGCAGCCTTTCCCCCAGTGAACAGGCTGACCCCGATCTCTATCTTCGGGTGGTGGAGAAGCGCAAAGACGGCATTGTGGTGCGTGGAGCCAAGGCGCATCAGACCGGCGCACTCAACTCCCACTGGGTGCTTGTGATGCCCACCATTGCCATGAAGAAGGAGGATGCCGACTATGCCGTGTCCTTCTACTGCCCGGCGGACGCCGAGGGCATTCTCTATGTCTATGGACGCCAGTCCTGTGATACGCGCAAACTGGAGGGCAGCTCCATCGATGTGGGCAATAGCCAGTTTGGCGGCCACGAAGCGCTGTTGGTATTTGACAATGTGTTCATCCCGTGGGAAAACGTGTACATGTGCGGCGAGTATGCTTTCTCCAGCCTGCTGGTGGAGCGCTTTGCCGGCTATCACAGGCAGAGCTATGGCGGCTGCAAGGTGGGCGTGGGCGATGTATTGATCGGTGCGGCAGCCCTGGCGGCGGAGTATAACGGTGTGTCCAGGGCATCCCACATCAAGGACAAGCTGATTGAGATGATTCACCTGAATGAGACCCTCTTCTCCTGCGGCATCGCCTGCTCAGCCCAGGGAGCGCCCACGGAATCGGGCACCTATCTGATCGACATGCTGCTGGCCAATGTGTGCAAGCAGAATGTGACCCGCTTCCCCTATGAAATAGCCCGGCTAGCAGAGGATATTGCCGGCGGGTTGATGGTCACCATGCCTTCGGAAAAAGATCTGCGGCATCCCCAGATAGGCCCCTACATCGAAAAATACCTGCGGGGCGTATCCAACGTACCCACGGAGAACCGGCTGCGCATCCTGCGGCTGATTGAGAATCTTACGCTGGGCACCGCAGCAGTAGGCTACAGAACCGAGTCTATGCATGGCGCCGGGTCACCTCAGGCGCAGCGCATCATGATCGCACGCCAGGCTGATCTGGAACAGAAGAAGGAGCTTGCCCGTTGCATTGCCGGCATCTGCCCCGCCAGCGGCATAGACTGACTTGGGGGTGCATAGCCCGGGTGGGCTGATGCCTTCTTGCCCCCTGATACACCCCTTACGCGTGAAAGGAGCACCAGTATATCTATGAAGAATGCAACCTGTGGATGGGAAACATGGAGTGAACTTGACGCGCTCAAACTGACCGGGTTTGGTTATGAAGCGCTGCTGGTACCCGCCCTGGGTGCCAACACGATCAGGCTGACCTACCGGGAGGGCGATCAACTGCTCCATATCCTCCGCAGCCCGGACAGCGCCAGTGATCTGCTGCAAAACCCTTATGAATACGGTGCCCCCATCCTGTTTCCGGCCAACCGAATTTCGGGAGCGGGCTACACCTGGGAGGGCATCCGGTACAGCTTTCCCGTCAACTGCCCGGATCAAATGCACATCCATGGTGTGCTGCACAACCGTGCCTGGCCCGTTGCGGGTTATGGCGCCGATGCAGACAAGGCCTGGGTGCAGTTGGCGCTGGATACCGATCAGGATGCGGCGCTTCACAGCCATTTCCCCGTGCCCATGCAGATTGTCCTGAGCATTGAGTTGACCCCGGAGGGGCTGGGCCACCGGTTCACTGTGATCAATAAAAGCGACCGCCACCAGATCCCCGCCGGCCTTGCCTATCATACCGCCTTCCAGGTGGCCTTCAGTGGAGATGCCGGTCACGTGCGCCTCCATGTGCCCATCGCCAAGCGCAGTGTGGATCATGCGGACACCTGGCTGCCCACAGGACAATTCCAGGCGCTGGACGATTATGAAAAACAGATCGCCTCCGCAGAGGGGGCCGATCCCCTGCTGAAGGAGTTTGACGGCATCTTCCTTGCCAGGGAGGACGCCCATGAAGCGGTACTGCGTGATCGTACCACCGGCTGGGAGGTGGTGTACCGGGCGGACCCGGTGCACCGCTACTGGCTGATCTGGAACAAAACCGCACAGGATGGCTTTGTGTGCGTGGAACCGCAGACCTGGCTGTCCAATGCCATGAACAGCCCTTCACCGGCAACGCGTCACGCGGCCTTCGTGCCTCCACAGGGCAGGTGGGGCACCTACTGCACCATCGGAGCGCGCAGGCGCTGAACCCCCATGTTCATCTGACCGCAAAGGAGAAGCGCCATGATCTATTGCAGGCGAAGCGACCTGAAACAGTATCTGGGACAGTCCGCCTTGCTGGACGATGCCATTGCCTATGCCCTGCGCGCAAGCGAAAAGAACCTGCTGAAGGGCAGAAACGACATCTCGGGAGATGAGCGGCTGTATGCCAACTGCTTCTCCTATACCACCCAGCCGGCAGATGGGCTATTGTACGAATCCCATGTTGACTATGCCGACCTGCACCTGGTGCTGGCCGGCGAGGAGCTGATTCAGACCGCCAGCCAGGACCGGTTGGCGGTAGTCGAATCCCGTTTGCCGGATGACTACATCGGCCTGCAGGGAGAGATGGAGGCCCAGTTCAGGATGACGCCGAATATGGCGCTGCTGGTATACCCAGGGGAGGCACACAAGGTGAAAGGAATGGTGGATAAGCCCACTGAGGTAAAAAAGCTGGTGATCAAAATCCGATGCTGAAGCGATTCCCCAACAAATGCAATGGATGGGCAGCATCGCCCGCCAGAGG
>JAAZBR010000233.1 GCA_012513735.1 Clostridiales bacterium
TGGCGTCCATAGCCCAGGCAGGCATACTCATTGTCCCAGTTTTCCATCAACTGGTCCACATCGCAGTCCACCTTCAGGAAAGCATGGGGCCAGAAGGGAATGCCGCACTCCGCCCTGCGCCGCTCGATCTCGCTATCGTCCGGCTCATACACGCTGCAGCGGGCAACCACCAGGCGGAACCGTCCATCCGCCCTGCTGACCCTGCCCAGCACGCCTTCGCCAGCCTTGCAAACCAGGCTGACAGACAGTCCCCCGGCAGTACCCTCGGTGGCAATGCCGTGTTCGGCAAAGCGTGCGCCGTACTTGTTGGCCAGTGAGGGCGGAACGGCACCGTCACCAATGATCTTCACTTCCCTGGCCGCCTTATCCAGGCACTGCAGATCACCGTAATAGGTAGGCTCCGGGCTGAGGTAGGTCATCATGATGCTGGTGAGCGCGGTGTTGAAGTCAGATAGGGTGGAGGTGGGAATGCCCTCATCCAGCATCATACTCTGGGCAAAACAGGAGGCCGTGTAGTTGTCAGCCAGCCCCGGGAAGGACTGGATGGTGTAATAGTCAAAGTTGTACTTGGCGATCAGCTTCTTCAGCGCCAAATACAGCCGGACAGATCGCTCCGTCATGGCATTCCGCGCCGGCTGCTCCACAAACTTGGTCTTGATATGCTCAAAGGCCTCGTCCAACTCCTGCATGGTGACAGCCTTGGCAGTTTCCAATAGCTCGGTGGTATCCCGGGAATCGATGTCAATACCAAAGGTTTTCATCCACTGGGAGGGATCCGCCACACCGCAGGTCTGCCCCATGCCCCGTCCGCCAAAGGCGGCCAGCGTGGTCATCTGCAGGCGGTTCTTGAGCGCGGAAGCCTGACAGTAGCTAACAATCTTTTCCAACTCGGCAGGGTCTTCCGCCGCGCCGTATACAAAACGGTGCGGGATGCCGATCTCCTTCAGCGCCGCCTTTAGCACCAGGCCGCCCACAGGACGCCAGCCCTGGGAGCCGGGGTAGGTCCATACAATAATGCCCTTGCCGGTCTTGGCGAATTCACGCAGGGGCCCAATCATGTGCGCCGCCCAGACCCAAGTGCCCGAGAAAAGCACAATGGCATCAATGCTGTCATCCTTGGCCAGGGGCAGAATCACATCCTTGGCCTCCTGCTTGGTGGCAACAATCGGGTTGGTATCCACCAAGTCAACGCCGGCGGCTGCCAGCGCAGCCTTCGAGCGCGCGATAATGTCCGCGTCAATAAACAGATTGCCGGAGGGGTCCTTCAACCCATCCTTGTGCACGCCGTAGGTAACAAATCCGACTTTTGATTTGATCATGGTGTTCTCCCTTCCATCATAGAACTGTATTTGCGCACTGTGTCACAGTGATTCGCTCGCTTTGCAATACACTACCAGGCCTCATCCTCTGGGATCATGACTGACAACAAACTCCGTTGCGCTATGATACCCCGTTCCCGGCTGCCTAACAACCCGATCCCGGTACGCCGGCAGGTTCACCGCATTGGGCAACTGCCCCGTTTCCAGGCAAACACCCCAGTTCCGCTGGTAGATTATGCCCTGCTTTCCCAGCCTGTTCGAGATACCATTGCCCGTGTAGACCAAAATGCCGTCGGCATCCGAGCTGCAGGTCAGGCAAAGGCCACTTTCCGGGCTGCTCAGGGTCGCTATCTTTCGAAATCCCTCTCCGTCCACCATGTAGAA
>JAAZBR010000234.1 GCA_012513735.1 Clostridiales bacterium
ACACGCGACCGATACCGTAGATCATCACCTGCTTGGCGCCCTTGGCCTTCAAGGCGGCGATCTTTTCAGGATACTGCACCAGGTTGTCCCTTGTTGCAAAATTACGCTGCTTTTCGGGCACCGTCAGCTTGCCCAGGGGGCCATAGAGGGCGTTTTGCATGGCGTTTTGAAAGGCCACCGGCTCGGAAGAGGGCACGGTGTTGCCCTGGGCGTCCGACCACTCGTCCATATTGAAGCCGTGCACATGTTCACAGCTGATGTTCCAGGTTTTCAAGAAGTAGACGACCCACTTATACATGCCCATGGGGCCTACGGGCAAAATCAGAATAAGCTGCCGGCCCTCCTCCTTAGCCAGGCGGATCTGCATGGCGATCTCATGTCCCATGTAAACGCCGAACTCTTCCAGGTTGGTACAGGGGGTGATGTCAAACTGATCGTTCCAGAAAGGCTGTCGCTGGCCGATAGACTCCGGGGGCTGGGTGGTGCATTCTTTGACTTTTTTCAGGTCCCACTCTGCCGGAAATACTTTGCTGAAATGAGAGCCCTGAAAGGTACTGAGCATATCCATTGCTGTCAACCTCCAATTTAGTATAAGCCGATAATTATTCCGGCCACTTTATTTATCAATGTCAGTATTGCACGAAAAGCGACCATTGTCAACATGTCTGTAAAGAATAAAACTTGAAAAGCGTCTGCCCGGCGGCTATACTGACAGTACATGCATCGCCCCATATGTCACAGAAGCAGGCACACGCTGCTCTGTCAGCCACAGGAAAGGATGTTCCATGAAGTACATGACACGCCGGCCGCCCCGCACCAACAACCAGCAGATGATGAAGGAAGAGAACATCAAGCTGCTTTTTAACCTGATTGCAGAAAGGCCGGGCATGACTCGTGTGCAACTGGGTCGGATGACACAGCTAAGCCCCACCACGGTATCCACGCTGGTGGATGAGCTGATGCAAAACCATCTGGTAGAGGAAACCGGGCTGGCAGTCACCCAATGCGCCGGCCGCAAGCCGATTTTGCTGCGTGTGGCGCCCGAAGGCCGCCAAATCGCCCAGTTTTCATTGACGCGCAGCGGTATCCTTTTCGCGCTGTACGGGTTGAACCAACAGGTGCTGGAAAGCCGCTACCTGCCCCATCCGGCCG
Source organism: Clostridiales bacterium (assembly GCA_012513735.1). GTDB lineage: Bacteria > Bacillota > Clostridia > Christensenellales > Aristaeellaceae > UBA1038. The sequence continues at coordinate 1,153 of JAAZBR010000234.1, forward strand.
ATGCCTATGGCGGCTTTGTGAACAGCACCTCCCTGGAGGATCCGGACGCAGGCGACGACTATATGGCCCTCATAGAGCAGATGCTGCAGCAATCCAAGCGCTGCAACAGGGAACGGCTGCTGGCAGTGTGCATTACGCTGCCAGGAGTCTATCTGCAGCAGGATGACGCCTTCAGTTGGTCCGCCATGCGGGTGCGCATAGGCGGCGAGGCTGTGCGCCGGCTGGAAAGCCGCCTGAGCGTACCCTTTTTCCTGGGCAACGCCTCCATGTGCCGCGCCTATGCGGAAAAGAAATGCCTGGAGCAACCGGGCACCGAGCTGCAAGACCTGATCTACGTGAATGTGTGCGATGGCCTGGGCGCCGGCATCATTGCGGGGGGCGAATTTCTGGTAGGCAACAGCTTCACCGCCGGCGAAATCGGCCACATCACGGTTGATATCCGAGGCAAGCGCTGCTCCTGTGGACAAAATGGCTGTGTGGAGCAATATGTCAACCTCAATGCCATCAGGGAGCAGGTGGAGCAAGCCTGGACCGGGGATCCGGCCTGCACGGGCAGCGTCCCCACCACGCTGGAGAAAATTGGCCGGCTGTGGGAAGAGGGCCACAGGGTGATCAGCGCCGTCATGGAAGATGTAACGGTAAAGCTATTCTCCGCCATCTATGCCACGCTGTGTATCACGGGCATCAAGCGCGTGGTGATTGGTGGTGGCATTGAGCAGTTGGGGCCGTATTTGCTGGACCATTTGCAGCGCCAGGCCCGGCAGAACGCCCATAACCTGCTGATCAGGGATATGAGTATTTCCTTTGCCCAATCAGGCCTTAACGGTGATGGAGACGGAATTGTGGCCTTCTATCTG
>JAAZBR010000235.1 GCA_012513735.1 Clostridiales bacterium
TGGTGCCTGGCGTTCCACAGCCGGCGGGAATGCCCGGTCCCCAGGCGCTCCATTGATGACCGAGCGCCGTTGTTTCTTTGCTTTCCGTGAATCCGCAGCGGCTGCAGGATCGTATTGTGGTGCCTTTGGCTTCACAGCCGGCGGGCATGCCCGGGCCCCAGGCGTCGAAGCTATGACCCAAAGCAGCGGTATTCCGATAATTGATGAACTGGCAGATGGTACACACCTGGTACTGGCGTCCGCCTTCAGTGCAGGTGGCGGCGGGATCATCAATCCAGCTTCCGTAGGTGTGGACATGGGGCGGCGGTGCGGCCGAGGCGCCAAGCGCCAGGCACAGGCACAGCACCACCACCAGACAGAATGTTTTGCGCAGGATCGTATTCATGGGGCCCTCCTTCAGACATCCGGACGCGCGGAGCGGCGTTCATGTGCAGCTTTTTACCCTGTGAGTATAGCAAGGAAAACAGCGGGTGTCGATATCATTCGCACGAAAGCACGAAAGCCACCAGAAACAGCGGATGGCTGTCGCATAGGGAAAACCAATGTAAAATGAATGTAAAGTATTCGGACCCCTCCCCGGGAACGTGATATAATACAAAGGATTCCCCTTTGGAAGGAGGACATGTATGCAACTGGAAGTACGCAACATCACCAAAAGCTTTGGCGACAAGGAAGTGCTTCACGGCGTCAGCTTTACGGTGGAGTCCGGCCGGGCCATGGGCTTTCTGGGCCGCAATGGCGCGGGCAAAAGCACCACCATCCGCTGCCTGATGGATGTGTTCAAGCAGGATTCGGGAGGCTTCTACCTGGATGGCAAGCCCCTGCAGGTCAAGAAGTACCGCGTAGGCTACCTGCCGGAAGAGCGCGGCATGTACAGCAAACACCATGTGCTGGATCAGCTTGTGTATTTTGCGCGGCTTCGCGGCGCCAGCAAGGAGGACGCCCTGCGCAGCGCCAACTACTGGGTGGATTATTTCGAGCTGGGCGACTTCAAAAAGAAGAAGATGGAAACCCTGTCCAAGGGCAACCAGCAGAAAATCCAAATCGCCCAGAGCTTTCTCAACGAGCCGGACATTCTGATTCTGGATGAGCCCTTCAGCGGGCTGGACCCGGTCAACGCCCAGGTATTCAAAAACGCCATTTCCCAGTTTGTAGCCCAGGGCAAGCTGGTCATCTTCTCCTCCCATCAGATGGGCTATGTGGAGGAGGTCTGCGACGACGTGACACTGATCCACGAGGGCAGCATCCGCCTGACCGGCGACCTTCAGCAGATCAAGCGCGAGATGGGGGAGAACAAGCTACAGCTTCGCATTGAGGGCCTGGAGGATGAGGACCTGGCCCGGGCGCTGCAGGCGCAGTTTCCCGCCCTGCAGACCCAGCACCACGAGGACGGTCTGATCCTGGACACTCAAAACCAGGTGTCCCAGCAGCAGATTCTGGCCTTCGTTTCCGGGCAGGGCTGGACCATCCGCAGCTTTGGGCTGTACACGCCCAGCCTTAACGACATCTTTCTGGCAAAGGTGGGTGAGCACGCATGAGAGATTTTAAGCTGGTCTACAACTACGAGCTGAAACAGCAGCTTGCCAAGAAAAGTGTGATCATCACCACCATCGTGCTGGTGCTGCTGGCACTGATCGGCACCTCCATCCCCCGCATCTCCGCCCTGTTTTCAGGCGGCGAACCCACGCCCCCTGCGGCCGACACCACGCTGACGGAAAAGGCGGGCTATGTGTTCTCCGATACGGCGCTGCAGCAGCAGTATACGGGGATTTTGAACCTGCAGCAGGAAAACCTATACACCAGCCGGGATGAGCTGTTGGCCGGCCTCAAGGACGGCGCCCTCAAGGTGGGCTTTGTGCTCAACGCCGACGGCAGCTATGAGACCCTGTATCAGGACAAGGGCGTGGACGACAGGCAGGACACCACGCTGGGCCAGTTGATCGCCCAGCAGCAGAAGGAAAAGATGCTGGCCGCCCGCGGCCTCACCACCCAGGAGCTGGCTGCCATCGAGGCTTACGAGCCGGCGGCTACCCTGACCGTGCTGGGCAAGAACACCGAAAACAACATTCTGCTGTCCATGGTGCTGATGGTGGCCGTATACATGCTGGTGCTGATCTACGGCAACATCACCTCCACCATCATCGCCCGGGAGAAGGACTCCAAGGCCATGGAGCTGCTGATCACCTCCACCAAGCCCACCCCCCTGATTCTGGGCAAGGTGGCCGCCTCGGGCGTCAGCGGCGTGGTGCAGTTTGGCGCCATCATTCTGGCGGCCCTGGCCGGCTTCTTCATCAGCCAGGAATACTATGATCCCATGATCCGCCATATGCTGATGGGGTCTCTGAGCACCGGCTATGTGCTGACCTACATTTACTTCTCCGTCACAGGGTATATCCTGTACCTGTTTCTGTACGCTGCGTTGGGCAGCACCGTCAGCCGGGTGGAGGACGTGGGCAGCGCCACCGCCATTGTGCAGTTCATCTTCATCGCGGGCTATGTGGCCAGCACCTTTGTGATCAACAGCCCCAACGGCGGGGTGGCGGTGGCTGCGTCGCTGATCCCCTTCACCTCCATCATGGTGATGCCTATCCGGGCAGGGCTGGTAACCGTGCCGGCCTGGCAGCTTGTTTGAGCCGGCCTGCTGATGCTGGCCGCGGTGACGCTGTTTGCCTGGCTGTCCATCAAGATCTACCGCTGGGGCAGCCTGAACTACGGCAACAAGACCAGCCTGCGCAAGATCTTCAAGGAGGCCCTGCGGAGCGAAAAGAAGGCCGTCGCGTAAGACGCGTTCTTTCAAAAAACCGGGGAGGAGCATTTCAATGGAGGCTCCTCCCTTTTGCTGTATATCGTGTCCCGGCCGGCATCAGCAGAATAGCGGACAGCTAACTTTTCTGTCTTTAGGAGTTGCCCCGGCGGGGCGTACTGACGGGGATCGTCCACAGAGCGGGGGCTCGGCCGTTTTGCCCGGCTGACTGCGTTGACACCATGCTTCAGGGCTTTGCAACCCGCCCAAAGGGTGTTATGCTGGGGAAAACAAAGCGCGGAGGAGTATACCATGTGGGCAATCATCGGCACCTGGCATTTTTCGCTTCAGGCCATTGAGGCCTTTGCGCCCCGTCTGGCGGCGGGCGACGGGGCCATGGACACGGCGGTGGCCGCCGCCCGCATGATTGAGGATGACGAGCGGGTGGACAGCGTGGGCCGCGGGGGCATCCCCAACGCCCAGGGGGAGTGCGAGCTGGATGCCGCCGTGATGGAGGGACGGGCCCTGCGCATCGGCGCGGTGGCCGGCTTCTGCCACTGTCCCAACCCCATTTTGGCGGCCAGGGCGCTGGTGGATCATGCCGAGTACAACCTGCTGTGCGGCGTGGGCGCCGATGCCTTTGCCCGCAGCCTGGGGCTGCCCCAGCAGCCCATCCTGACAGAAGCTGCCCTGGCCCGCTGGCAGCAGTTGCGGCAGCAGCGGCAAGATAAAGGTCACGACACGGTGTGCTTCCTGGCCTTGTCCGCCGATGCCCGCATGGCGGTGGCCGTCACCACCAGCGGGATGTCGCTGAAGCTGCCCGGCCGCGTGGGAGATTCGCCTTTGGTGGGCAGCGGCTTTTATGCAGATGATGAGGTGGGGGCTGCCGCAGCCACCGGCCTGGGCGAGGACATTATGAAGGGTGTGGTCAGCTTCCGCGCGGTGGAGGCCATGCGTCAGGGGCTCAGCCCCCGGCAGGCGGCTGAGCAGGCCGTGCGGGAGACCCACCTGCGCCTGGTGCGGGGCGGACACAAGCCGGACAACATCGCCATGGTGTGCCTGGATAAATACGGCAATTTCGGCGCCGCCGCCAACCACCGCGAGTTTGCCTATGCCGCTGCCAGAGAAGGCCTGGCGCCTGCCCTGTACCCGGTGGAACCGGTGATCGATAACCAGGCCACAGCTTTGCCCCGGGAGCTGCAGGGCCTGGCCGGATCATAATCTCCTCGCCCCCGGCAGGGACAAAACACTATAACAACCCCTGCAATTTCAGGAGGTAGCATGCTGAAGCCCGGCTATTACCGCCACTTCAAGGGCGGGCTGTATCAATTGGTGGGCATCGCCCGCCATAGCGAGACACTGGAACAGATGGTGGTCTACCGCGCCCCGGGGGAGGAGGGCGGCCTGTGGGCGCGCCCCCTTGTCATGTGGGAGGAGCAGGTACTCCATGAGGGGCAGCTTCAGCCCCGCTTCAAGTGGCTGGGGGAGGAACCGCCCCAGACATAGGGCAGGCTGTTTGCCTATTAATTACCTCAGCGCCTCCACCACCCGGCCCACATAGTCGCCGTCGATGATGTCATAACGGTCCTCCGGCGGATACAGCGCGCCGCCGTAGAAGATGTCCCGGTTGTTGGCGGTGCTGGAATCGTGCATGGGCCGGTGCCGTGCAATGTGCAGTTGGTCGCACCCGGTATATTCGGCAATCCGCCGGGCATTCTGCAGCGTCACCCCCGCCCCCGGCAGGATCTGGATGCGCTGGCCGGCAAACTGCACCATGTCCCGGATGGTATCCAGCGCGAAGAATACGTCGGGCGCCTGGCCGCTGGTCAGCACCCGCTGCACCCCCAGGTCGATGAGCACCTGCAGGGCTTCCTTCCAGTCCGGCACTACGTCGATGGCCCGGTGAAACACCGCCTCTTTGCCTGCGTCCCGGGCGATGCGCGCAAGCTGCCCCGTGCGCTGCCTGTCCACCGTGCCGTCCTGGTGAAGGAAGCCAAACACCAAGCCATCGGCCCCCGCCTCCAGCAGGGCATGGGCATCATGCAGCGCGGCTTCATACTCCACCGGCGTGTAGCAAAAGCCGCCCTGCCGCGGCCGCACCATGGCGATGATGGGGATGCCGGCATGGGCCTTGGCCGCCCGCAATGTGCCCACAGAGGGGGTCAGGCCGCCGTGAAACAGGCTGCTGTTCAGCTCCACCCGGTCCGCCCCGCCCTGTTGGGCCTGTATCACATCGTCCGCCGAGCCGCAGCATACCTCCAGCACGATCTTCTTTTCCATGGATATCACCTTTCCGGCCCGCCGGGGCCTGTATTTTCTGAGCAGAGTATACCATGACATGTTCGGTACAAGTGTTCTATTCCTGTTGTATCTGCCATTTCTGCATTTTTGCTATGCAAACTTGACAGACGGCCCTGTGTGGGGTAGCATCATTTTCACCGCAAGCCCCTGTGCAGAGGTATCGAAGCGGTCATAACGGGGCTGACTCGAAATCAGTTTGGCTGAAAGGCCACGTGGGTTCGAATCCCACCCTCTGCGCCAAACAAAAGACCGCCCGCAAGGGTGGTTTTTTGTTTGGCGGAATATTGATAAAGGATTCGAACAGAGCGTAACGAAAGCGTCCGGTGGATGGTTTCGTAGCGAACGGACCCGCCCAAGCGGGCGAATCCCACCCTCTGTGCACTATCATCAACAACAGTTGATACATTGATCCGTCCAGATGGAGGCGGGTCGTTGTATTTGAGGGGTGAAAAGCGTTGATATTGCTTGGTTTTTTGAATCTGTGGAGGCTAGCGGAATTCAATTTTACTAGCGACTGAAGTGCTTGATTCTCAGTTTCAGATCACTCTCCACCAATCTCCAAGAAAAAACGCACCCCCTCCCTGGCTGCGTGCAGGAGTATAGAGGAACCATGCGGGAGTATAATAATCTCGAAACACACTTCCTAGAAGTGACCAGGGATGCGATTGATGCGGATTTTCCGGAAAAGAGTCTTTATTGGCATAATCTTGAATACTGCATGGATTTTCTGTAGAATAACGCTAATTGGATTAACTCATGAACCTCTTAAGAAGGATTGGAAAATGAAGACGATTCAACAGACTTCAACGCCTGTCGGAACAAGCACCCTACTGCAGCGGGTATTCAAGGCGACCAACCTCCGCAGTTTCATGGATGAAA
>JAAZBR010000236.1 GCA_012513735.1 Clostridiales bacterium
CAAATGATTGTCTGCTACCGAATTACAGTCTTGACGCACATCAACACATATACCATGTTGGTTATATCCATGAACATGTTCATCAACCAGCCCGGGGCCAACAAACAAGCCTTCTGCATCAATGATTTCTGTTTCTCTCGGAATAGCAATATCCCCTACAGCAGTAATGATGCCTCCATCGGTGAGAATGACTCCATTCATTATTTCATCCGGCATTACAATTTTTGCATTAATAATTGCTTTCATAATATACAAATCTCCCCTGTTTAAAATGTATCTGTTTTCTGTTCTTTTGTATAGTAAACATGCCGTTCAGAATGGTGATATGGCTAGGGCACAGTACGATATCAAAACAAACAGTATCAATAAGTTTGATGTGTTTGATGTTACGCATTCTTTTATGTTCAGGAGAAAGCAGGATGGAAGTCCGTGAGCAAAACGCCCCGGGCCCGGGCACAAGGCCAAGTAACCTTCAACACTTCCCTCAAAATCAGTATATTGAACCGCTTGATGTTGTCAATGGCACTCCTACACTCGGAGCACAAGCCCACCCTCCCGATGCTTGCTTGCAGAAAAGAATGCTACTATGGTCTTGAACATGGTCAATATCATGTGATGCTGCAAAATGAAATGCAAGACGAGGGCTGGGGGCTTTGATAAATATAGTGGGTGGCCCTGTTCGAGTCCCGCCTTCGGCACCAGCTCTTGGCTTTTCCAGGGGTTTTGTGATAATAATATGTCCGGAGCTTGTAGTATTGGGTATGTGCTGACAGGCTATGCTACAATTTGAGGCGACACGCATGACCTTTGGCCTTAATACTTGCAGGGAGAGGGATCACATGACAGAGATTACGGTGAACATGTCCTTTGAAAACAGCTTTCGCGGCAGCTTGTCCGGCCAGCGGGGAGAGGTGGCTATCGGCTCAAACGACGCAGGGCAGATGGCGCCCTACGAGCTGCTGCTGGGGGCGCTGGGCGCCTGTTACTACTCCACCTTTCTGGGCATTGCAGAGAAGATGAAGCTGCAGTTTGAGCGGGCGGAGTTCACCATCCACGGCGTTAAGCGGGACGAAGTGCCCACCACGCTGCGGGAGGTCAACATGCTGCTTACCATTCATGGCGCCGCCGATCAGAAGGGCTTTGACCGGGCGGCCAGTCTGGCGGGTAAATACTGCTCCATTCATGCGACGCTGGAGAAGGTAGCCAAAATGCATACAGAGCTGCGTTTTGTTTGAAATAAACAGCGCTAATCGCACAATAATACGCCCTGCAACTGCGGGGCGTTTGTTTTTGGGTGTGCGGAGTTGCTGGCTCGTTTTGTTCCCTCTCAGGCGGTATGCTGCTGCGGCAGCTTGTCAATAGTACGAAGCACTACGATACAAAGCAGCAACTGTGCGCCAAAGGACAGGCCGTACAGCAGCCCCTTGCTCAGGGGAAGCTTTTCATAAAACTCGGCCGCTATAGCAGCCGCAGCCCCAAGCAGCAGGCATGGCCACATGGTCCAGGTTGACTTGACCTTGCCAACCTGCATCAACTGCCGCGTGATCACCGCCATGACCGCCGCAAGGATCGCCAGCGCCAGCACCTGGCTGACACGTATAAAGCCGTTTCCCTCCAGCCGCAGGATGGCATCCTGCCGAAGGGACTCCAGGAAGATTTGGCTAGTGGTCAGGATGGTAAGCAGGGCAGGCATCTGATGCTGCTTGTGCCGGCGCTTCCATAGCCCAAAAAACGCTACCAGCGCCACCAGCCCCTCAAAGACGAACACAGCCAGCACCCATTCGCCATAGGCATTTTGCACAGCCAGGGGGAAAAACTGCAAGCCCTCAGTCAGCACCTCTTCGCCATAGCCGCCTCCGCCCAGAATCTGCGCAAAGCGCAGCAGGCTGCAAAACAGCGCCAGGGGAGGGGCTGCCCAGTCCATCAGGCGGCGGGTGGGCTGTCTGCTCAGCCTGGCCAGTATCAGCAGGGCCAATAACACCCCCAGCAGGAGACCGAAGAAGCTATAACCCCCCTGCTCCAGGCGAAAGAAAGGGCTGATGCCCAGGAAGGTACCTTCCATAGGATCGTAGAATACCTGCCCTGCGCGCACCAGCGCAAACACCAGCCTTGCACAAAACAACCCCAGCGGAAGTACCAGGGCCATCAGGGCAGCCGCTGTGCCTTGCTTCAGTCCATGCCGTTTTTGGGATACCCCCAACAGGGCCCAGTTCAACACGGCGGCTCCTGCCAGCACCAGGCCGAAGGCATAGAGCCTGATGCCTGATAACTGTAAGCTGTAGACCGGAAAATCCAACATATCAGGGCACCAGGGAGGCGAAGTAGATGATGTCGCTTACGGCGCGCTTTTTCGGGTTCTTGGGGCTGTTGATCTTCTCATAGTTGAGCACCAGGGAGTTGCTGCTGCCCCCATCCATATTGTAGGCATACAGCGCACCGGTGGGAACCAAAGTCCGGGCAATATCCGCCGTATACTGCGCTGCCTCCGCCAGGGTCAGGCCCTTGGAGCCCGGGTCTTCCGGCCCTTCTGTGGATACAATCAGGTACTCCAGCGGTCCCAACTGTGCCAGAATGGCCCGCTGGGTTTTTTTGCGCGCGGCTGCGTTGAAGTAGTCGGTCTTCTCCATGAACACGGGCTGCCCCTGCTCCACCAGAATGGGGCCAAAGGAGAAGCAGTTGATCACCGTGCGGCCCAGGGCCGCAACGGCGTCGTTGACTTCCGTGATCTGTTCCTTCCGGGCCAGGTGCGCCACGTGAAAATCACCGGCGCTGTCAATGAACAGCAGGTCTTCGCCAGTGGGACGGTTGCGCAGCCGCTTGCCTTGGCGCACAATATAGCGCTCGTTGTTGAACTGGAAGAAGTCGCCATTCATGGCGATCACGGCGTGGTAACGCTTGGCGATGGTGGCCGCCTGCCGATTGCCCTGGTGGATCCAGGTGC
>JAAZBR010000028.1 GCA_012513735.1 Clostridiales bacterium
TTCCGGTGGGCAGCAGCAGCGCCTGTGCATTGCCCGGTGCTTTGCCGTGCAGCCCGAGGTCATCCTGATGGACGAGCCCACCAGCGCGCTGGATCCTATCTCCACCGGTAAAATTGAAGATCTTGTTCTGGAAATGAAAAAGGACTATACTATCATCATTGTGACGCACAATATGCAGCAAGCTGCCCGTATTTCCGACATGACCAGCTTCTTCCTGCTTGGGGAAATGATCGAGATGGGGCCGACGGACAGTCTGTTCTCGAATCCGGAGGACAAGAGGACAGAAAACTACATTACCGGGAGGTTTGGTTGATGAGGATCCATTTTGATGATCAGCTCCACCGGCTGAATGAAGAAATGATTCACATGGGCAGCTTGATTGAGCAGGCCATTGAAAACGCATGCCTGGTCATGGTCAGCCGCGATGCGGAAGCGGCCCGCCAGATCATGGAAAACGATGTGGAGATTGACCGCAAGCAGCGTGAAATTGAAACGATGTGCCTGCGCCTGATTTTGATGCAGCAGCCCGTTGCCCGTGATCTGCGCCTGGTCAGCAGCGCGCTGAAAATGATCACGGATATGGAGCGCATCGGCGATCAGGCGGCCGATATTTCCGAGATTATCAGCATGCCTGTCAAGGGGACCCTCTATGCCTATCCCAATGAGCTGCAAAAAATGGGGCAGGCTGCGGGCGCTATGGTGCACAAGGCCATTGATGCTTTTGTGCAGCGCAATACCGACCTGGCTGCCGAAGTGATTCGGGATGATGATGTGGTGGACCAGCTTTTCAACGAGGTGAGGGGCCAGTTGCTGCACACCATGAAAAAGCATACGGAATACGGGGCCCAGCTTCTGGACGCCCTGATGATTGCTAAGTATCTGGAGCGCATTGGCGACCACGCGGTCAACATCGGTGAATGGGTAGAGTACGCAGTCACGGGCCTGTACAAAGGGGAGAAGTTTTCGTGATCTATTCGGTGGAAGACGACCAATCCATACGCGATCTCGTGTTGTATGCCCTTCGGCAGTCGGGTTATGAGGCCGAGGGGTTTGCAGAGGGTCAGTCGTTCCGCGAGGCCATGCAGCGGCAGTTGCCCGAGCTGGTGCTGCTGGATCAAATGCTGCCCGGCGTGGATGGGGAGACATTGTTGCTGGAGATGCGGCGTAACCCCCGCACAGCCAACATACCGGTGATCATGCTCACTGCCAAGGGCAGTGAGATGGACAAGGTGCGCAGCCTGGACAGCGGGGCGGATGATTACATTGTCAAACCCTTTGGCGTGATGGAACTGTTAAGCCGTATCAAGGCGGTGTTGCGCCGTGCTGCACCGCCTGAAGAGTTGCGCCGCCTGGAGATAGAAGGGCTGATGATGGATCTGGACAGGCACATTGTGACGTCCGACGGAGAAAACGTTACCCTGACCAACAAGGAGTTTGAGTTGCTCAAATGCCTGATGCAGAATCCCCAGATTGTGTTCACACGGGAAAAACTGCTGGATCTGGTGTGGGATATCAGCTACTATGGCGATACGCGCACGGTGGACGCCCACATTCGCTCGCTGCGCCAGAAGTTGAAGGCCAACGCTACCCTGATTGGCACAGTTCGTGGCGTCGGCTATCGTCTGGACGTCGAGCAGCAGTAGCGCGGAGTTGATACAATGAAAAAACGCGTGTTCTGGAGCATGCTGGCCGTGTCGCTGTTGACCGGCCTTTTTCTCGTCCTGATCGTGCTTGGCCTGCTGCCTTCCTTTGCCAGGGAGTGTACGCTGGATAATCTGCAGCGGGAGGCTGCTGTGATTTTGCCTCTGGTCAACACAAAAGGGGATGAGCAGCCGGCGCTGGCTCAGGTGCTGATGGCTGCGCGCGTCACCTTGATTGGGCCCGATGGGCGGGTGCTGTTTGACAACCAGGCAGATCCCGCTACCATGGACAATCACCTGGACCGACCCGAGGTGCGGGAGGCCATGGAGATCGGCCGCGGAAGCGCGGTGCGGCGCTCGTACACCCAGAGCGAGGATATGCAGTACTTTGCCCTGTCTGCCGGCGGCGGGCGGGTGCTTCGGCTTGCTTCCCCCGTGTACTTAACTCGCATCCGGGTGGTACAAACGCTGCCTTGGCTGCTGGGAGCGCTGCTGATCAGTCTGCTGGTTGCCAGCCTGCTGTCAAGGAGGATTTCCCTGCAGCTTTCCCAGTCCATCAGCCGCATAGATCCCGATGCGCCGGAGGAAGTGGTGACCTTTGAGGAGCTGACGCCTCTGTTGTCCAAGTTGAGCAAGCAGAGTGCGCAGGTAGCCCAGCAACTGAACGACATGCAGGAAAAGCAGCAACAGATGGATGCTCTGATCGACGGCATGACTGAGGGCTTTATGGTGCTGGATTGCCGGCGGCGTGTGGTTAGCATCAACCGCAGCGCAGCGGCCATGCTGCATGTAAATCCGCAGATGACACTGGGCAGAACTCTGCCCGAGATCAGCCGGAAGCCTGAAATAATTAATCTGCTGGATGAGCTGGAGGAGAAGGGCAATGTCCAGATCACCCTGCCCTGGGGCAAGAGAAGTTACAGCTTGAACGCCAGCCGCGTGGCCGGCACAAAAGGCGTGGTCATTTTGCTGCATGATATCACCGAAACCCTGGAAGGGGATGCCATGCGCAAGCGGTTCACCGCCAATGTATCCCACGAACTGCGCACCCCCTTGACGGCCATTTGCGGATACTCCGAGATGCTGTCCAGCGGCATGGTGAACAAGGAGGATGAGCAGAGCTTTCTGGACCGTATTTCAAGCGAGAGCAAGCGGTTACTGGCCCTGATTGAGGATATCCTGCGGCTGTCCAAGCTGGATGAGGGCAACCCCGGTGGAGAATACAAACGCATCAACCTGTTCACCATCGCCCGGGAGGTGGTGAAGAACTTTGCGCCTGCCGCTGAGAAGATGCAGGTGGATGTCACCCTGCGGGGCGATCGGGCCGACGTGATGGGGGACGAAACTCTGTTGGGCGAGCTGGTGGGCAACCTGCTGGACAACGCCATCAAGTACAACCGCCACGGGGGTAAGGTGGAGATCAGCATTCTGGAAGGCAAGAACGGGGTAGATCTCACGGTGCACGACACAGGCATTGGCATTGAACAGGCGCAGCAGGACAAGATTTTTGAGCGCTTCTATCGCACAGACAAGAGCAGGTCCAAGGAAACCGGCGGCACAGGTCTCGGCCTCTCTATTGTCAAACATTCCGCAGAGTTCCATAACGCCACCCTGCGGGTGGACAGCGAGCCGGGGGTGGGTACCACCATTACGGCCTCCTTCCCTTTGGTGGAAAAGAAGGCAAAGAAGAAGTAATCGCCGAATATCAAAGGCCGCTGCAACTACCCAATAGGGCTGACGCAGCGGCTTTTGATTACCGATTATAGTTGTTTGTTTCTCAATCCAGCTCTACATAGGCAATTGTTTCGATGCTACTGATGGTGATGTTGTTCGCGAGAAAGTGATCAACGATGTCTGAATCGAGCCGGACCTCAATTTCTACGGTGCCGCCGGGCTTAATGCCCACATAGGATGGATTGACAGAATCAACATACAGCAATTCGCCGTTCTCGTTCCTCAGCGCATACACAACATAGAAATCGTATTGGGTATCTTCTGTGTTGTTTGTGACATCTACAACCAAATAATCTCTTCTCCGGTAGGAATTTTCATCGATTCTATGATTGGCATTCGACGTTTCGAGGCGCTTGACCATGACCTCCTTTGTGCCTTTTCCTGTGACGGTGAGCAGATAGTCATCAATGAAGCTCTTGTCTGTTGCTTCCTTTACACTTTTGCTCACATACAAAAAGCCAGTTTCACCGGCATCCAGAATTTTTGGACGACAGCGGATATAGTTTTCTGATTCAATCGAGTTTCCTTCTGCGTCGAACAACTCTAGCAAGCCGCCATTGAATTCCACAGGCTTATCGCCAATGTTTTTCAGTTCTGCAAAGACATGTCCGGAATGGTAGCTTGAATAGGGAAATACATAGAATTTTTCTTGGACAACAGAGAGTTTTCCTGCTGCAGATGCAGGCAACATTAAAAATGAGAGCAGGAGCAACAACGTGATGACCAGAAACAGTACCTTTTTCATCGCTTTTTCCTCTTTCTACAATTAATATTAACAATGGAAGCTATATCCACCCTGATTCTATTCAATTATTAGCACGCCGTCAACAGTACGATTTCTTTTTCACTTGCCGTATGTGGGTGTAACCATGTCTACCCCAGGCAGCAGCCGTTGGGAACAGGGCGTTCAGGCTCGATCAGCACCACGCCATCTGGTCCGTAGAGGCCGCCCTGCACCAGCACCTGGGACAGAAAGCTTGCGATGTGTCGGGGTGGAAAATTGACTACCGCCAGCACCTGGCAGCCAACCAGCCGATCAGGTTCGTAGAGGTTTGCCTTATCCATCAAACGTACGTGGTGTGTTGCACCGCCCATCACAAAAACCCGCCACTTTGGTGACGGGTTGCTGTCAGCGGGAAGAGGGCTTAATCCTCTACCAGGCTGAAGCTGTCCTTGTCAGCGCCGCAAACTGGGCACTCAA
>JAAZBR010000029.1 GCA_012513735.1 Clostridiales bacterium
GAAGCAGGTAAGATAGCCGGGGTACATGAAACCAGTGTTAACCGTATTGTGAACAGGTATCTAAGGGAAGGGATACAAGCTATCACCGGAGTGCGTCACCATCATGAGCATCGATATATGAGCAGGGAAGAAGAAGTCAACTTCCTTGCTCAATTTCAATCCAGAAGCCAAGCAGGCCAAATCATAGAGACTCGTGAAATACATCAAGCCTATGAAGAGGCTGTAGGGCATAGAGTTACCCGAAACATGATCTACTACCTGCTGCATCGCCACAAATGGCGCAAGGTGATGCCACGAAGCAGGCACGAAAAGAAAGCAAGCGAAGAAGCGATAGAAGCTTATAAAAAAAATCAGTCAAGACCTGAAAATAATCAAAAAGAGCCAGCCAAAGTTACGGGTGATGTTCCAGGACGAGGCTGGGTTTGGTCGGATCAATAAACCAAAGCGATGTTGGTGCAGAAAGGGCATTCGCCCTACAGTTCCCTGTCACCACATACGGGAATACAGATACCTGTATGGTGGAGTTAGTCCTTTGGATGGCGAATTGTTCAGTTTGGTCATGCCCTATGCGAATACAGATTGCATGAATGTGTTTCTTGAAGAACTGTCCAAAGCCTATCCGGCGGATCACATCGTTCTGATACTGGACAATGCTTCCTGGCATAGTTCAAGCCGTCTGGTCATTCCTTCGAACATACAGCTTTATCCGTTGTTACCGTATACACCGGAATTGAATCCCATCGAAATGATATGGGATGAGGTGCGAGAGAAAGGCTTCCGAAACGAAATTTTCAGAAGCCTGGACGGCGTGCTGGACCGATTGTGTGACACTGTGAAATCGTTGTGCTCCGATCCCCAGCGAATCGCATCCATCACCAGAAGACAATGGTTAATAGATGCACTTACGTTTTAGATTAGTATAAGGATAGCACCAAAAGACAATTATGCGCTGTTGCCGCTCAGAGCAGACAGCGCATTTTTGTGTGACCTAATCCAGTTCAATGGAATCCGAAATGTAGTATTGATAGCCCTTCCCGCGGCAATAGGCTCCAATGGCCTTGGCTAGCTCTGGGTCGCGCGTATACTCCAGCAGGTAGATGCCAGCACCTTCGGCGGCGTATCGCGACACGTAATTCTCATAATGAGTACGGTCCTGAGGGGTGGATGTCGTGAAGGTGTCCGTTGCAAAGTCAATGGCGGTCAGCACGGTTTCCTGGTTGATGCCGGACAGGATGGTATTCACCTGTCCGTTTCGTTGGAAGTACGCATTCAAAAAGGCATCTCCGCTGTTGATGATGACCGTCGGGCGCAAGCTCTTCAGCCCTGTCAGCACCGTTGCCAGCCCCTCATAGATACCCTCCCGGGGAAACAGCGCATACACATCACAGTTATCCACGAAAAATCCATCCACACCCTTGGCCACCATTGCGGGCGCCAGATCTTCCAGCAGAAAACGCTGCCAGCGAATGTTTGATACATCCACCCACTGCTCCTCCGGCCAGTTTTCATAGGGACCAAGGAACAAATCGCGCCAGGCGTCATAATAGGGACGGAAGTCCTCGATAGCGCCTAGGTTGAGGTAGGTCAGCACCTTGTGGCCCGACTGGCGCAGCGTGCGAATGCTGTCGGCGGAAAAGTACTGGGCATCAATCACCACGGTTTCAAAGCCCACAAGCCTGTTGAGATCGCTGTCATCCAGGCTGAGAAATACCCCGTAGGCATGGGGCCACGGCTGCCCCTCAGCCATTCCGGGCAACGGCACAGGCGGGAGCATGGCAATGGTTATTAGCAGGGTGAGCACAGCCACGCGGAGTCGCAAATCCTGCCGTAGCAGCCCCGGGATCCACCTGATTGCGCACATTCCCTGTCCTCTCTATGCTGTTGTGCGATTGTAACGCATGCGGATTTCGGTCCGCGGCGAACCCAGCACGACCTCCTGCCTGCCGCCGTCAGGGAGGAAGCCATAGCGCTGGTAGAAGCGGATGGCCCGCTCATTGCCCTCCAGCACCCACAGAACCACGCTGTGGCAGCTGTCCAGCCGCTGCATGCAGACATCCATCAGGGCGCGGCCGATACCCAGCCCGTAGAACGCCTGCAGTACATAGATCGCGTGAATCTCGCCGGTGGAGGGATCCTCCTCAGCCGGGGTGCCATAGTTGGCAAAGGCCACAATCTG
Source organism: Clostridiales bacterium (assembly GCA_012513735.1). GTDB lineage: Bacteria > Bacillota > Clostridia > Christensenellales > Aristaeellaceae > UBA1038. The sequence goes on from JAAZBR010000029.1 coordinate 2,177, forward strand.
CCCGTTCAACACTGCCACCAGCGTGCGATCAGGCCAGCGGAAGGCCATCTGCTCACACTGCTTGAGCGGACGGCTGTTCAGGTAATCCGCGTCCAGCAGACCGGTATAGGCTTCCTGCCAGCGCCTCCAATGAACATAGGCCTTTCCGACCATATCATCGGGGCCCATGTCGCGGATCACAAAGTCAGCCATGGGTCACTTCCTCCAGTTTGAACAGCGGGTCAGGCGGCGCCTCGAACTGCATCCATTCCCCTGTTTTGGGGTGGGCGAAACCCAGCTTCCAGGCGTGCAACATCAACCGGGGAGCGGCAGGCGTCCCTCGGGTGGCATAGAGGGGATCCCCCAGCACAGGATGCCCGCTGTAGGCCATATGCACGCGGATCTGGTGGGTGCGCCCGGTGATCAGGTGCACGTCCAGCAGCGCCCGGTCCCTGTCCTGGCGCAGCAAGGCCCACTCCGTCTGGGCGGAGCACCCGTCCGGCTGTACCGCCATTTTCTTCCTGTCCTTCTGGCTGCGGCCAATGGGCAGGTCTATGCTGCCCCTTTCCCCCTTCATCTGTCCGGACACCACCGCCAGGTAGTGCTTCCCCATGCGCCGCTGGGCCAACTGGCGGCTGAGGACTACATGGGCGCCGTCATTCTTGGCCACCAGCAGCAGCCCGCTGGTATCTTTGTCCAGCCGGTGGACGATGCCCGGCCTGCGCTCACCGCCTATGCCCGACAGGCTGTCCAGGTGATAGAGCAGCGCATTGACCAAAGTGCCGCTTTGATTGCCTGCAGCCGGATGCACCACCATGCCGCAGGGCTTGATCACCACAGCCAGATCGTCATCCTGATACAGAATCTGTATGGGCAAATCCTCCCCCATATCCTCCGTTTCCCGCACATCCGGAAGCATCAACACCACTTCGTCTTCATTTTTTGGTATATATGAGGGGGTTTTCACCACTTTCCCATTGACCCTCGCCTGACCCTCCTTGATCAGCCGGGCCGCCTGGGAACGGGTCAGCCGGTCGGAAGCCAGCAGCTTGTCCAGCCGCTCCCCCTTGCCGGTAAGGCGAATCTCATCCACGGGCACCCTCCTTGTGCAGCAGCACAGCCACAATACATAACAGACAGCCGCAGGTGACCGCCACATCCGCCAGGTTGAACACAGGAAAGGTCATGAACTCAAGCGCCAGAAAATCCACCACATAGCCCCGGGACACCCGGTCGATCAGGTTGCCCAGGGCACCCCCCGCCAGAACCGAAAGCCCCAATCCAAAAAGGCCATCGGACTTGCCTTTCCACTGATACAGCCAGATCAACAGCACTGCCGCCCCGCTGAGCAGCGCCAGCCAGGGGGTACCCTGTCCAAAAAGCCCAAAGGCCGCGCCAGTGTTGCGCACCGGCGTTAACCGCAAAACCCCGGGGATCAGCGGTGCGCTGGACCCGCCCAGCAACGCCTTGCTAAGCTGATCCAACGCCACCACCCCCAGGGCAATCTGAAAGGATTTCCAAAACCGCATGTTCTCCTCCTGAAAGGATTATAGAGGTGGATGCCCCCGCACGCAAGCGGGAGCCCGCAAGCAGCAGGCTCCCTTGTATCAGAGGTGGCAAAGCGTTTATTCCACCGTCTTGCCGGTCAACCGCTCCCAAGCAGAACGAATGGCCTTCTGGTTGGTCATGCCATAGTTGGGATCGGTCCGCTGGGTCTCCTCCAGATCCCGCAGGAAATGGATGCACAGGTGCCCGCCAAAGCCATTGTTGCTGATGCTGCCATAGAGGTGAGGATAGTTGTGCATGGCGGCCATGGTCCAGACGCCGCTGGGCATCTTGACATAGACGATACGCACATTCCAGCTTGCCTTGCCAAAGGCGCCGTTCATCAGTTGGGTATCCTTCAGGGTTTTGGGCTCGGCGTCCGCATGACGGCCCAGGGAGTAGTATTGCACATTGAAGGTGACACCGCTGGCCGGGTGATACACTTGGGTGGTTTGCCCGCCTGAGATCTGGGGCTTCACCTGGTCATACCAGTGCAGCAGCTGCACATTGCCCGGCGCGCCGATCCGGCCACTGCTCAGGTCGACACCCCCGCCAACCTGATCCGCGCCCTTAGCGCCGCCCGCAAACAGCACGCTCTGCATCTGCGGGTCGGCGATGCCGCTGATGGTCAGCCCATTGGCCTGCTGGAAGCCCACCACTGCATCATGGGTATGGACGCCGAAGCTGCCATCCACAGACAGGCTGAAGCCCAGCCCCATCAGCGCCTGCTGCATGTCGGCGATGGCGGTAACGCCTTGGGTATCCTTGTCCCCCATGCGCAGGGTTTTGTAGGTCAGGGGTTTGCTGTCAGCCCGGCGAGCCCCGGCGCTCATCAGGGCCTGGGCTGTCTGGCTGCCAACCTTGCCGTCCACCGTCAGGGCGTTGAGGCTTTGAAAGCTGCGCACTGCGGCCGCGGTTGTATCATCAAACACACCGTTTTCGTTGACCACATAGTCCAGCGCAGTCAGGCGGTTCTGCAGCAGGCTGACATCCTCCCCTGTATCCCCGGGGCGCAGAATGCGGGTGAACAGACTTGCATCCTGAGGCGGTGGTGTGGGGCTGGCCGCCGGGACCTCCAAAGGCAACTCCGTGGGCTGGGCATCGGGGGATACTGTCGGGGTCAGGGTGGGAGCCGCGATCGCTCCCCCTGCAAGCTGGGTAAAGCGCAGGAAGGTGGTCATCACATAGCCTGTACGGCCTCGGTGACTAATCTGGCACCAGGTGGGGCCGTAGGACAGCACCTCAACCGCTTCGCCATTGGCGATCTGCCCGGCATAGTTGCGGTTGCCCAGATTGGCGGCCGAGGTACGGTAATTGAGGGGCTTGCCGTTGCCGGTCTGCACCACAGCGCTGCCCCTGGCCCCTGTCTGATAGGAGGAAATGCTGGGGGCGGTTGCAGGCGGTGCGCTGGGATCAGCAAGCTGACCAGGGACCGCTGGGGATACTGTCGTTGTCCCGCTGATGGAGAGAAACTTCTTCATCACATACCCCTGCCGCCCCCCTGCATTGACATGAGCCCATTCTCCCATCTGGCCCAGCACAAGCAGCGGTGTGCCATTGGCCAGGGTGCCCAGCACATTGCCGGCCTGGGTGCTCATGCCGGAGCGCAGCCGCAGGCTTCCGCCATTGCCGGTGGCGACCACTGCGCTGACACCGCTGCCTGCGGCAGGCAGCGGCTGTGGTTCACCGGCTGCAGGAACCGGCGTGGCCTGGCTGCCTGCAGGGATGGCCTGGGTAGAATACAGGCGCTGCAGGGTCTGCTTGCCCGAAATGCCATCGGCAAACAGCCCGTTGGCCCACTGAAAGTTGATCACTGCGGTGCGGGTGGCCGCGTCATACACCCCATCTGTGCGCCCACAGGGATAGCCCAGAGCGTTCAGGCGCACCTGCAGATTGGCCACACCGGCATCATAGCTGCCCAACGAATAGCGGGCGTTGGTTGCCTGGACGGCGGGCACGGCAGGTACGGCAGGGATTCCCCCCTCACCGATGGGGTAGTCGTTGGCTGGAGGCACGGCAGTCGCTGCGGGGACTGCCCCTTCGCCCTGGGGATAGCTGTTGGCTGCAGGCAGGTTGCTGCCCGCTTGGCCATACAGGGCGCTCAGGGTCTGGTTGCCCGCCAGGCCATCCTGTTTCAGGCCCCGGCTCCCCTGAAAACCTGTCACGGCGGCAGCTGTGGCCGGCCCGTATTTCCCGTCGGCGCTGATGGTATAACCCAGCGCCCGCAGGGCAGCCTGCAGATTCAGCACCTGGGCTCCCTGGGCGCCCGGCCTCAGGGTGGCATAGGCCCCATGGGCCACAGGCATAGCTGCCATCAGCAGACACAGAGACAAAATCAACAGCTTTCGCCGGCTTTTCACGAAAAAATGCACCACCTTCCTTGGAGTGCATTTATGGTATCATATTGTGTCAATTATGTAAATAGTTGTTACGATTATATTACGAATTGTTATTTTTTGCTGCGGTTCTCCGGCTCTGCCGGCACATACTGGGCCGCCTGGGTGCGATACATCAGGGCGTACAGCCCCTGGTCTGCCATCAGCTGCCTGTGGCTGCCCTGCTGAGCAATGCGCCCCTCCTCCATCACTAAAATGCGGTCTGCATACCGGGTGCTGGACAGCCTGTGGCTGATAAACAGCGCCGTCATGCCTTTGGCCGCCTGCAGCATGACGCGGAACACCTCCTCCTCCGCCCGCGGGTCCAGCGCAGCGGTGGGCTCGTCCATCATCAGAAAACCGCCTCCGTGGCACAGCGCCCGGGCCAGGGCAATTTTCTGCGCCTGCCCGCCCGAGGGCAACACGCCCTGATCGTCCAGCTTGCGGCTGTAGAAGGTGGCTTCCTTCCTGGGCTGCCGATTTAGCCAGGCCGCCAGCTCCAGCCTGTCCACAGCGCTTTGCATGGCCGCCCTGTCACCCTCTGTGATATCCGCCGCCACCTTGCAGCAGATGTTCTCATCTACCCGCACGGGCAGCAGGCTGAAGTCCTGAAAGGTGCAGGCAAGAACACTGTGATAATCCTTCAAGGGGATGCGGCGGATGTCCACCCCGTTGAGCAGTATCTGCCCCCGGTCCGGCTCGTAAAAGCGGCACAGCAGCTTAACCAGCGTACTCTTGCCCGCCCCATTGCGCCCCACCAGGGCCAGCGTCTGGCCGGGCGGAATATGGAAGCTGCAGCCCTGAAGCACCGGGACCTCCCCGCTGGGGTACTGAAACCACAGGTCCTTCCCCTCCATCTCCACATGTCCCGCCCTGGCTGCTGCTAGGGCACGCTGCACCTCAGGATCCGTGGGGTCTCCATGATCCTGCTGTTCCTCCAGGCCCATGTAGGTGACCAGCGGCTCCATCTCCAGGTTAGCCGCAGCGGCCCGGGTTCCCAGCTCAATCAGTTGCCGGCCGGCGGCGCAGTATTGCCGGGCAGCGCCATACAGCAGCACAAAGCTGCCCACCGACAGATCGCCCTGAAACAGCCGTAGCGCCAGCAGGCCAAAGGCAAGGGCTGTTTGCAGCTCCACCAGCGCGGCGGACAGCCCCAGCCAGAAGCCGCTTTTTGTAAAATACTCGTGGTTAATGCGCATGATACGGTCCATGGTCTGTTTGGCGTGCCTGCGCATCAGGCCACGGCCCCCGGTCAGCCGGATATCCTTGCCGTAGCGAAAATCAATGGCAATGTTGGTGAAGTAGCCGAAGCTACGGTTCTCGGCGGCGGAGCGCCGGGCATTGTCCGCCTCCAGCCAGGCCAGCCGGCGGGCGCTGGGAATAGCCAGTAGGTTCAGCCATGTCAGGATTAACAGCAGCCAGCCATCGCCGCTGATCAGGATGCTCAAAGACAGGATCAGGCTCAGCATGGCCCCACCCAGGGGCTCCAGTATCTGCAGCAGCTCGTACAGTGCATACTGGCCGTATTCGCTGCGCTCCACCAGATCCAGGGTGCTCTTGCGTTCGCTTACCTCCAGGCTCAGACGGTCCGCCTTGCTGTACAACTCCTGCTGCAGGCCCATGAAGGTGCGCTCACTTCCGGCTTCCCTGCCCTTGTTCAGCCAGGCTTTGGCCATGGCAAAAGCCCAGCCGCCACCTGCCAGCAGCGCTACCCACAGCATCAACCAGGATAGGCGCTGAAGACCCAGCAGCTCGTCAAAAATCAGTTTAGGAAACACCACGCCCAGCAGAGGCACCAGGCCAGCCAGCACGGCCAGGGCGGCCACTCTGGGCAGATAGCCCCTGTCATAGGTTGCAGCTCGGCGCAGCAGGAAGAGGGCGTACTTCATCCCCGCACCTCCCCCATTGGCCCGGCACGGTAGTTTTTGGCCTGGATATTGTAAAGCTGCGCATAGCGGCCGCCCAGCAAAAGCAACGCATCGTGGCTGCCTTCCTCCACAATGCGGCCATTCTCCATCAGCAGCACCCGGTCGCAAAAGGCGGTGCTGGCAAGGCGATGGCTGACAAACAGGCTGCTCCTGCCCTGGCACAGACCCGCGTAGGATTCGTACAGCGCCCGCTCCGCCAGGGCATCCAAGGCTGCGGTGGGCTCATCCAGTATCAGCAGGCGGGCGCTTTGCTTGTACAGCGCCCGGGCCAGAAACAACTGCTGGCGCTGGCCGCCGGATAGATCCACCCCATCATCATCCAAGGTACGCAGCAGGCTGGTATGGAGGCCGCGGGGCAGGCTGTCCGCCACCTGCTTGAGCCCGGACTGCTCCACCGCCCAATCCACCGCCGATTGCTGAGGCTGGGCCTCCATGGCCACGTTCTCCTCCAGCGAAAAGGGCAGCAGCATAGCGTCTTGAAATACCACGCTGAGCATCTGCCGCCAGTCTTCCTCGGGCATATCCCAAATATCCCGGCCCTGCCAGAGGATGTGCCCCGCCGTGGGCCTGTACAGACGGCACAGCAGGTGGATCAGTGTGCTCTTGCCCGATCCGTTTTCCCCCACCAGCGCGACTTTTTCCCCGGGGCGGATCGTCAGGTTCAGGCGGTCGATCACATCCCTGTCGGTGCCGGGATAGCGGAAGCGCAGATCCTGCACCTCCAGTAGTTGGGGCACGCTGTCCGGTGTGCGCCCGGCGTTCAGTGGCCGTTCCGCCCCCTTGATATCCAGTCGCATAAAGCAGGCGAAGCGCTTGCTTTCCCGATGGATCGTCGCGATGTTGGTCATGGCCTGCTGGGCGATCATAACGAAGGACAGCACCCCTGTCATGTACAGGTAGAAGTCGGACAGAGCCAGCCTGCCTTTTAAAAACTGCGCCACCAGATAGCCATACAGCAAGCCGTCCCGCACCAGGTTGAGCAGCGCCACCACTGCATCCAGCCCAAACAGGCGCCTGAGCACTGCCTGGTACAACGCCAGCGCATCCCGGGAAAGGCGAAGGAAATACGCCCGGATCAGGCCGGAGAGGTGGTAGAGGATGTTGTCCTTGCGGGCAGCGGGATCGGTCACATAGGCGACGATGGCATCCTTCTTGCGATAGGTAGGGTTGTTCTGCTCCCAGCTCTGCATCAGCAGGGTGCTCCGCCGTTGGCTGAGCACAAAGCCGAGCCCCATCAGCACCACAATGGCCCCCAGCATCCACCAGGGCAGGCTGCGGAGCAGCCCCAGGAAACCAACAGCAGACAGCAGGCCTCCTGCCAGCTCCAGCATAGTCAGAATGACACCGCCCGCCCCCTGGGTGGGGTTGCCCACGGCATCCCGGGCCAGCCGGATGTCGTTGAGGGCGCTTTCGTGCAGGGTGTTTTCATAGGGCATGGACAGGCTGTAATCCATCAGGTCCTGGATCAACTGATAGCGCACCTTATTCATGCGCATGCGGTAGTTGCCCCGCAGGAAGGTGGTGACAAACACGCTGCCCACCGCCAGGGCGCCCGACCACAGCATCAGGGGCAGCAGCTTCTCCTGCGCCCCCTGGGCATACAGCGCCAAGATGCGGCTGGGCACCACCACCCAGATGAAGGGATAGACCGCCCAAAGCAGCGTAAACAGCGCCATGATGGGCAGCATGACGGGATCATACCGGCGGATTTTCCTCAGCAGATAAAGGACGGCCTTCACGGATTCACCTCACACGCCGATCATTGTACCTGTCCGCTGGAAAGTGCGCAAGGCGGAGCGTGATTCCATAAACATGACCTCATCACGCCCGTACCTTGTTCACCGGAGGACCGCATGCTACAATCCCCCTGACGGGGAGGGCAGCATGAGTACAGGATTCGGGCGCTATACGCAGATCGACCTCGGCGACCTGCGTTTTCTGGAGGAAGATCATCATCGCGGCGGTCTGAACCGGGAGGCCGCGCGCTTTGCGCTGGAGCTGGCCGGGTTCAGCTATGACTTTGAGGTGGACAGGTGGCTGGAGGCCGGCTGGACGGACATCAGCATCCAGGCGGATGAGAAGCTGCTGGGCGGTGTCGCTGCGCCTGAGCTGGCCAATCGTCCCCTTTATCAGCGCGTGGTCAACGAGTGGATCCCCCTGGCAGCCCGCAGACACATCAGCTCCAGCCACCTGATTCGTCAGGCCAAGGGGCGCATCTGGAAACCGGACGAGAAAACGCATCAGACAGGCAAGGCCGTCGCCATGATCCATCCCCTGGCCGGAGGGCGCTTCGTCGTAGCCATCGGCTTCATGGGCACAGGCAAACGGCCGGTGGACTGGACCAGTAACTTCCGTTTCGATCACCCCGAGGGATTTCACCAGGGCTTCCTGACCCTGACAAAGCAGTTTGAGGAAAACGCAGACCGCATCACCTTTGAACAGACGGCAAGCCAGCTCGGCCTTGACGAGCTGAGCCTGGCTGATATTCTGCAGGAAGCCACGCGGGAAAACAGCCGCTTCACCCTGTTTGGCGCCGGGCACAGCCAGGAAGCGGCGATCCTGCAGCTCTGGATGTACCGGCAGATTGCAGCCGGTCTTCAGCCCCGCCATGTGCTGGGGTATGGATTTGCGCCGCCCAGCGTAGCTGCGGCCTCCCGGGGTGGCCTGCGGGACTATCCTTTGTATCACTTCAGCAACAGCGATGACATCATCACCCGGGTAGGCCTGTACCATCATATCGGCCGCAACTACGTATACAGAGCCAACGACGCTTTCCGCAGCTTCTGCTACCAGGGCTGGAACACCGATGTCCTGTTCAATGACCTGCTGCATATCTCCCGCCGCTTTGGCGGCACTCAGGATGTGATGCGCTTTATGATCGCCTATGTGGATGCACTGCAAAATATGCCCAGGGAGGACGCACGGGATGCCCTTTCGGTATTTGTGGGCGGCGGCCTGAAGGAGCGGATGCTGCTCAACAAGGAGGAGCCGGTGGATGGGCTGCTGCGCATGCTGCGGCGCATGATGCACCGCAGCTATGAAACGGCCATGGGCATCGGCCCCAACGATGAACTGGTGCGCGCCCTGTCAGCGACCCTTCGGGAGACGGCGCTGGAAGCCGGTGCGGAGAACTACACCCGCACCATGCTGCAGGTGATGAGCGTACCCCACAGGTTGGTGTTCCGCGATACGGATATCCCGGGCCTTGCCCCCTACAGCTTCATGGTGATCCGCGGCTTCGGGGAGATGCGGGAAGACCTGTAATGCCGCATAAAAACCACTTATTCACAGAAAAGGGCCGGCGCACACCTGACATGCACCGGCCCCTTGTGTTGGCTTTCCACTAAACCCGCAGGGCCTCCTCCGGCACCGACAGATCAGCGTAGCGGGCAAGAAGCCGCCCTGCCTCGCCCTGCAGATAGTCATCCACCTGCTGCACGCTGCAGCCGATGTAGTTTTCCGGCTGAAGCGCTGACTCCAATTCCTGCAAACTGAGGCCAAAGGCCGGATCTGCCGCGATGCGGACCAACAGGTCGTTTGGCTGTCCCTGCTGCTTGACCACCATGCCGGCTGCCTGGGAATGCACGCGGATGCGCTCATGCAGATCCTGCCGGTCACCCCCGCGGCGCACCGCCTGCATCAGGATGTTCTCCGTAGCCATAAAGGGCAGTTCTTCCCGCAGGTGCTTTTCAATCATTTTAGGATAGACCGCCAGCCCGCCCGCCACGTTACAGTATAACGTCAGCAGGCCATCAGCGCATAAGAAGCCCTCTGCCACGGCGATCCGGCGGTTGGCGCTGTCATCCAGCGTACGCTCCAGCCACTGCTCGGCCGCCGTCATGGCGGCATTCTGCTGGTTGGCTATCAAAAAGCGGGCCAGGGCGGCCATGCGTTCAGAGCGCATGGGGTTGCGCTTATAAGCCATGGCAGAGGAGCCGATCTGCTGCTTTTCGAAGGGCTCCTCCATCTCCTTGCGGTGGGCCAGCAGCCGGATGTCATTGGAAAACTTGTGGGCGCTCTGCCCGATCTGGGCCAGAATGGAAAGCGCCTGGCTATCCACCTTGCGGGAATAGGTCTGCCCCGAAACCGCCACGGGGCTATCAAATCCCATTTTCTGACAAACCAGGCTGTCGAGCTGCTTCACCTTGCCGTAATCGCCGTCAAACAGCTCCAGGAAACTGGCCTGGGTACCTGTGGTGCCCTTGGAACCCAGGGGGCGCAGATCATCCAGAAAAGCCTGTACGGCCTGCAGGTCGTACAGCAGGTCCTGCAGCCACAGGGTGGCCCGCTTGCCCACCGTCACCGGCTGGGCCGGCTGAAAGTGCGTGAACCCCAAAGTGGGCAGGGCTTTGTATTTTTCGGCAAAGGCAGCCAGCGCCCGGGCCGCCATCACCAGACGCGCCCGCAGCAGCTCCATCCCCTGGCGCAGGATGATGATATCCGCGTTGTCGCCCACATAGCAGCTTGTAGCGCCCAGGTGGATGATGGGCCGGGCCAGGGGACAGCAATCGCCAAAGGTATGCACATGGGCCATGACGTCATGGCGCAGGCTGGCCTCGTACCGTGCGGCTGTTTCCAGGTCGATATCATCCAGATGAGCCCGCATCTGGGCCAACTGGGCATCGGTGATGGGCAGCCCCAGTTGCTGTTCCGCTTCGGCCAGCCACAGCCACAGCCGCCGCCACAGGCCAAACTTATGCTGATCGGAAAACAGGGCCTGCATGGCTCTGCTGGCATAGCGCTGCGAAAATGGGGAACGGTATCCCGCCTGCTCAGACATGTGATGCGCCTCCTCCAGTGTTGTCAGAATCCTAACACAGCAGGGCTGGCTTGACAAGGCATGCCCATGGCTTCTATGATAGAGCCAGCACAACAAGGAGTATCTGATTGATGAAAACCAACCGCTGAATCATGTTTCTGCAGAATCCCGGCGCCGGCTGACGGCCGCCGGTTCTGCCGCCTGATCGTGGGAGGTTTTTTCTATGTCTATCATACAGGTTCAACACCTGAGCTTTACCTATCCGGGCAGCTTTGTCCCGGTGTTTACAGACCTTAGCTTCCATATGGATTCAAGCTGGCGCCTGGGCCTGGTAGGCCGCAATGGCCGGGGTAAGACCACTTTGCTGCGTCTGCTGGCGGGCGAGCTGAAGGGCGCCGGGCAGATTGTGACGCCCCTTCGCTTCGACCGTTTTCCCTTCGAATGGCCGGAGAGCGGTAGCGCGCTGACCTGTCTGCGGCTGGCCATCGCTCCCTTTGATCGGTGGGAGTAGCAGATGGCCCGCCTGCTGCAGCAGGGAGATCCGTCCAGCCTGGTGCAATGGGGCAAACTGGAGCATTTGTACAGCGTACAGGACGGCTACATCATCAATGCGCTGATCGCCCGGGAAGCGGCCTTGATGGGTATCCCGGAGGATCAGTTGGACAGACCCTTTATCAGCTTCAGCCCCGGCGAGCGTACCCGGTTGCTGCTGGCCGCCTTGTTTCTGCGCAAAAACCGCTTCCTGCTGATCGACGAGCCTACCAATCACCTGGACATGCAGGGCCGTGACATCGTGGCCGACTACCTGAGCCGCAAACAAGGCTTTCTGCTGGTCAGCCATGACCGCAGCTTTCTGGATCGATCGGTGGATCATATCCTGGCCCTGCAAAAAAACAGCATCCGCCTGGAACAGGGCAACTACAGCAGCTACCGCCGCAACAAGCAGATGCAGGACGACTTTGAACGCCAACAGAACAAAAAACTGACCCAGGATATCCGGCGGCTGACGGCGTCCAGCAGGGAGAAGGCAGCCTGGAGCAACAAGCTGGAGGCCACAGAAATCGGCGGCCACACCTATGACCGGAAACTGTAGCAAAATGCAAAGTTTGCTGCAACCCCTTTTTCATTCGCTTTTTCTTGCTTGTCCAACTTTAAACAGCCCTATTTTGTGCAATGTGTCATTCATCTACGATGACAAACCTCCTTTGCTTTCGATGCGGTTGCCAGACCTTCTCGATTGTAGCAAAGGAGGTTTCTGATAGCTAAAGCCTTTCTTTTCCACCAGCTCTGCTGGTGGTTTTGTGGGCTAAAAAAAAGTGGGCCCTGCCCTGGAACAGAGCCCACATAGTTGGTTTCTAATCCTTCTCGCTTATTTAGCCATGATATTCTGTCCGATCGCATGTCCAGAAGCCAAAGCATAGCCGACACCGGAGCCAGAAGAATACGCGTATGCATACATCTCACGGTTCGAAGTTTCGCCGCCCGCATACAGACCTTTGATCGGTGTGCCGTCTTCACGGATCACCTGGTATTGGGAATTGGTTTTCACGCCGCCTATAGTGCCACCGGTGCAGACATAGATGCGCACCGCATAGTAGGGAGGCGTGTTGATCGCAGTCACGTTGCTGACGTTCTTACCAAAGTCAGCATCCACGCCCGCTTCGGGAATCGCGTTGTAGCGCTCGATAGTCGCTTGCAACGCTGCCGCATCCACACCCATAGCTGCCGCCAACCCCTCTATGGTGTCGGCGGACACCAGCTCGACACCGTCCACATTCGCCGCCAGCCCGGCCGCGTCACGGTACTGGCTGTCACCGATAGCCCAGGCAATGCCATCCTCAACGCGGGACAGAACCACCGTGGTTTGGTAAGGCATATAGCCCTCGTTGAAGAAGCGCTCGCCAGCGCTGTTTACTACTAGACGATACCAAAGATTGATGGACATTGTGAATGGCACGGCC
>JAAZBR010000237.1 GCA_012513735.1 Clostridiales bacterium
ACGCTGATGCAGCTGTGCCAGGAAAAGCGGGGCGTGTTCCGGGACATGCAGCATGAGTCCGGCCGGGTGAAGCTGACCTACGACCTGCCGCTCAACGAGGTGATCTTCGACTTCTTTGACCAGCTCAAAAGCCGTAGCCGCGGTTATGCTTCCCTGGACTACGAGCTGAAGGGCTATCAGGAAAGCGAGCTGGTGAAGCTGGATATTCTGCTCAACGGCGACCTGTGCGACGCGTTTACCATGATTGTGCATCGGGATAAGGCCTATGAGCGGGGCCGGTCGGTGGCCGAAAAGCTGCGGGACGTGATCCCGCGTCAGCAGTTCGAAATCCCTATTCAGGCGGCCATCGGCGGCAAGGTGATTGCCCGGGAAACCGTGAAGGCTGTGCGCAAGGACGTGCTGAGCAAGTGCTATGGCGGCGACATCACCCGCAAGAAGAAGCTGCTGGAAAAGCAGAAGGAAGGCAAGAAGCGTATGCGTCAGTTCGGCAAGGTGGAGCTGCCCAGCGAGGCCTTCATCGCCGTGCTCAAGATGGGGGACGACAAATAGCGGGGCTGCTTCCAACAAGCTGGGAGGCTGGCTACCCAGCTTATTCTCAAACACAACCTTTGCTGATTTGTATAGCCAGGCAGACCTCAACAGACCAACGTATTTCCCGCCCCCGAAAGGAGCCCTGCCCCGATGAAATGCCCCAACTGCGGCAAATGGAACCGCGCCAGCTTTCCCGTCTGCTTTGCCTGCGGCACGCCCCTGCCCGCCGAGGAGAAGCCTGATCGCCGGGAAGCCGCACCTCAGCCTGGTCCGGAGCCGGAAGCGCCCATCACCATCGTCTACGATGAGTTTGGCGACGGGCAGACCGTGGTGGACGCCAAGGACAAGCTGGCAGAGGAAATGCTCAACCTGCATCAGCGCAAGCAGCGGGGAGAGCAGCAGCAAAAGGCGCTGCGCCGCCTGGCAGCGGAGAAGGGCTTTGCGCCCACCGGCACCGGCGTGGTGGGCGGCAGCCGCCGCAGCCGTGTGTTTGTGGAGGTGGGGCGATCCCGCGGCGCCTATCCGCGGGCAGATGAGCCCCAGGTGGACTATGACGGCTACACCGATGAACCCCACTACTCCCGCTCCACCGACGAGCTGTCGGCCATTGCCTGGCAGCAGAGGGGGCGGGGAGCGGTGCAGATCCCGCTGAAGGGCAACCCTCGGGGCCGTGCGCGGCTGTTCGGGTTGCGGCGGTTTGTGCCCATTCTTCTGCTGTTTCTGGTGTTGGGCTCGGGCGGCTACCTTGCCTACCGCTTCTGGTACCTGCCCAGTTTGGACAAACAACAGGCGGAAGCCGAAGAGCAGGTGGAGGTCACGGCCTCCATCCTGGATGATATGCCTGCCCATACGGTGCGTATTCCGGCGCCAGAAGGGGCCCAGATCTATATCAAGGAGCTGCGGCGCAGCTATATCGTCACCGGCGGCTATGCCATCTTCCAGGTGGAAGATCATTTCTGGTACGATAGCTTGGAGGACGAGCTGGAGCCCCAGATGGACGTGACCCTGACGCCCTTTATCCGCACCGGCACGGGGGAACAGGTGGCCATGACCCCGGTTAACTACACCATCCAGATCCCCCTGTCGCCGCTGACACTGATCCGTCCGGACGTTACCTATGTGGAGGCTTCCACCCCCATCTACAACATCCAGTTCCACGTGATGCAGAACAGCACCGTGTTTATCAACGGGGAAGACTATTCCAGCTACGTGAACACGCAAAACGGCTATATCAGCTACAACGCCCCCATCCAGCCCATTGGTGAAAACAAGATCCACATTGTGGTGCGCAGCCAGTACTACCGCGAAAATGAAACCACGCTGATCATTTACCGCGCCGTGCAGGATATTCCGCTGGATCTGGCCAGCACGCTGGAAGACCGCAGCGCCAAGCCCAGCATGACCATCAACGCCACCACCCGGGCCGGGGCTACGATCACGCTGCTGTCGCCCTACAACAACCTGGATACCTCTCAGCTTGCCTCCACGGGCGCCTTTTCCTTCGATGCGGTGTTCAACCGCATCGGCAACAACACTGTGATTATCCGGGCCGACTACCCGGACAAAAATCCCACCATTGTGGAGTACAACGTGTACTACCTGCCCGATCCCGACCACTATACGCCCAAGGCCTGGGGGCTGGATGCCTATGGGTATGCCGATCTGCTGGCCAATCTGGCCACCCGGGTCAAGAACACGCAGATTTATGTGCTTACAGGGCCCGTGGTGCGTGTGGTGGGCACCAAGCCCCAGTTGGTGATCTTTGACAGCGCCGATGGCAAGGGTTCTGCCCGGGAGGTGTTGGTGGAAAACCAGACCAAGACCACCTGGGAGGTGGGCAAGCGCTATCGCATCTATGGCGATGCGTCGGGTTCCTACGGCGGGGTGCCGCGGCTGACCGCGCGGTATACCTACAAGCCGGCCAAGCCGGCCAAATAGCGCTGTTCACAAAGGGTTTTCTTGTTATCCGCCCCGTCTCGTGCTATCATAGCGCAAAAGCGGAGGGCGAAATGGAAGGCGAAATCAGGCTGCATGACGTGGTGGAGATGCGCAAGCCGCATCCCTGCGGCTCCAGAGAGTGGACGGTGACGCGCATTGGTGCGGACATCAAAATTCGCTGCTCGGGCTGCGGCCGCGTGGTGATGCTTGACCGGGCCGATTTTCTGCGCCGCAGGCGCAAAACCCTCGTACCCGGCCCCGAAGCGCCGGAGGTAACCCTGGGCCTGGTGCCCCGGGTTGAGCATGAAAGAGAGAACGACAACACATGAGCGATGGACAAATCAACGTGCCCCAGCAGCCCCAGGAGCTTGAGGCTGAGGTGAAGCTGGCCGAGCAGGACAACAAGAAGAAACAGAAGGCCAAGAAAGAGAAAAAGAAGAAAACCGTGGGACAGGAGATTCTCAGTTGGGTCTGGCTGCTGCTGATTGCCGTGGTCATTGCGGGCCTGATCCGCTTCTTCATTTTTGAGCCGGTGCGCGTGCAGGGCCGCAGCATGCAGGAGACCCTGCAGGATGGCGAGGTGATGCTGGTCACCAAGCCGGAGGTGTTGCTGGGCAAGCTGCAGCGCGGCGACGTGGTGATCGTGCGCTTCCCGGGCCGTAACAGCACCACCAGCATTTCGCTGGGCGCCCCGCTGGACGTGGGCCTGACCAGCCACACGCTGTTTGTTAAACGTCTGGTGGCCCTGCCGGGGGATGCCGTGGCCCTGATGAACGGCCAGCTCTATGTCAACGACAAGCCGGTGGAGGAAAACTACATCACTCACCGCTCCAGCGACAACTATCCCCGCACCGTGCTGGGCGACAACCAGTATTTCGTCATGGGTGACAACCGTGCCAACTCCCATGACAGTCGCGCCGCCGACGTGGGCCCCCTGACCAAAGACATGATCGTGGGCCATCCCAAGCTGGTGCTGCTGCCGCTGAACAAGATCCGCATTATCAAATAGCCGGATGGGATTTCCTTATGACATCAAGGACTATCCGCTGCTGGCTGAAAAGGTGACAGTGGAGGCCGTGAAGAAGCACTACAAGGACATCGTCAAGGGCAAGGTGGTGCGCTATGAGCTGCCCCAACTGGGCGCTATGA
>JAAZBR010000238.1 GCA_012513735.1 Clostridiales bacterium
TCCCCCCGGGCAAAGTCAAACATCATGGTGCCCCATTGGGGCATCTCCGCACGGCGGGGGTCTGCATGCTCGTAGCAGGGGGTGCCGTCAAAGCGGCGCAGGCCGATCTCATCTCGGGGAAAATGGGCAGGCACCCAATCCAGCAACACGCCGATGTTGGCCTGATGCAGCCGATCCACAAAAGCCATAAATTCCTGGGGACTGCCGTAGCGGGCCGTGGGCGCGTAATAGCCGGTGACCTGATAGCCCCAGCTCATGTCCAGCGGATGCTCCATCACAGGCAGCAACTCCACGTGGGTGTAGCCCATCTGCTGAATGTAGGGGATCAACTGATCGGCCACCTCGCCGTAGCTGAGCATCTCGCCCTCCGGGCCGCGCCTCCAAGTGCCCAGATGCATTTCATAGATGTTGATGGGGCTGCGGTAGGGATTCCACTTGGCGCGTTTTTCCATCCACTGCTGATCGCCCCACACATAGCCGTCCAGATCGCACAGGCGGCTGGCGGTATTGGGCCGCAGCTCGCTGGCAAAGGCATAAGGGTCCGCCTTCAGGTACATGGCGCCGTCCTCAGCGAACACCGCATATTTATACCCACGCAGCTTCTGGGCAGCATCTTCATAGCTGAAGCGCTCCGGATCCCGCTCGGGCCGGAACAATAAGTCAGGCAGCCGCAATTCCCAGGTGCCGTCGTGCTGCTTTTCCATAGGGTATGCGTGTGGATCCCAGGAACAGAATTCGCCGGTCAGGCTGACTGCCCGGGCGTTGGGCGCCCAGACGCAGAAGTGCCACATCTGCTGGCCGTCTTGCTCCACCGGATGGGCGCCCAGCATCTGATAGGCGTGTCGGCTGGTACCCTGATGAAAAGCTTGGCGCTGTACCTCAGTTGGTGCAATATACCGCAAGTCAATTCCTCCCTTCCCGGGTGCAAGGGGGCTCCGGATTTTCCACGGCGAGGGCCGTTCCGCAAACGTTTTCTGCCTGCAGTATAGCATGGGCGTCGCCAAAGGACAAGCGGGATCGCAGGGGCATTTTTCCTCTTCTCAAGTATTCAGATTTCCCTGTCACGCCCGGTGATTGATTGCCCACAGCGCATGTGATAGAATATACGAACAGTCAGCCGCAAGGGGAGGAACATGGCCGTAAGGGGAAGCAAGCCGCTTTTTGCGCCGGGGAAAAAGCGCCGTCCGGGCTGCCTGTTGGCAGCCCTGTTGTTGCCGCTGCTTCTGGCGGCCGTGCTGGGCCTGAATGCGCTGAACAACAGCTATGTCAGCCTGGACACCCAATCCGTCACCGTACCTGCCCTGCCCAAAGCGCTTGAGAACTTCAGTATTCTTCATCTCAGCGACCTGCATGCCGCATGGTTTGGGGAAAACCAGCAGCGGATGGGCCAGCTTCTGCGGCTGGAGCGTTACCAGGCCGTCTGCCTGACAGGAGATATGGTGGGGCGCACGGGCAATGTGCAGCCCTTGCTGGCGCTGATCGACCTGTTTCCCAATGATGTGCCAGTATTCCTTATCCCAGGGGATGACGACCCCCCGCCTTTACATCATCAGTCACAAGAAGGCGATGGGATCAGGGCAGACTACATTGTGAAGGCCCAGGAACACGGGGCCATCTACTTGGATAGCCCCCACCTGGTGGAGCGGGATGGTGGCCGCGTATGGTTTTGCCCTGCCGGCCTGTACACCACCGATCTGCGTGCCGCGCGCTTTGCCCTGGAAGAGCGTCAGCAGGATCTGCTGACCAGCGCCGAAGGGCAAACGGACAAGGGCCGGAATGCGCTGGCAGCGGTACGGTACCAGCTGGAGGCTTTGGTGCGGACCGATGCGGCAAGAGAGCAGATGCAGCCCGGGGATTTCACCGTGCTGCTCAGCCACTTCCCTCTGGACGCCGATGACATCATCAACCTGCACCAAGCGGAGGGGGATGGCCGCAAGATGCCCAGCTTCCCGGGCACGGTCGCCCTGATCCTGTCCGGCCACTGGAACAACGGCCAGTGGCGGCTGCCGCTGATTGGCCCCCTATGGTTGCCTGGGGGACGCACGGGCCTGGATGGTTGGCTGCCCGACCCGCAGGCGGTCTCCGGCCTGGCCACTGTGCACGGTGTGCCGCAGTATATCAGCCCGGGCCTGGGTGCATCCGGCGCCTATCCCTGGCAGCCCTTTCGCCTGTTCAACCGACCCACGGTCACCTTGCTCAAGCTAACCAGCAGATTATTTTAGCAGAGGTCTCCCATGCCAATTTCCAAGCTCTTTGTCAACCGAGAACTAAGCTGGATCCGCTTCAACACCCGCGTGTTGATGGAAGCCTCCCGCGCCAGCAATCCGCCCCTGGAGCGGGCCAAGTTTTTGTCCATCGTATCCAGCAACCTGGATGAGTTTTTTATGGTGCGGGTGGGCAAGCTGGAGCGCAAGGCCGATGCCGGGCTTGATATTGTGGATCCTGCCGGCATGACGCCCGTGCAGCAGCTGCGGGCGATCCGGCGGGCAGTGCCCAAACAGGTGGACAAGCAGTACGCCTTGTACAACGATGATGTGCTTCCGTTGCTGAAGGATCACGGCCTGCATCTTCTTTCCATGCAGGAGCTGACGGAGGGGCAGCGAAACTGGTTGTCCAGCTATTTTGATGCCCAGGTGATGCCCGTGCTGACGCCGCGCACCATCAACCCAAGCCATCCCTTTCCGCTGCTGGCGGCCAAGCGGATTTACATCGCAGTCCTGCTGCAGTCGGACAAGGGGGGCGCTCCCCAGCTCAGCCTGGTGCCGGTGCCCGCGCAGCTCAAGCGCATCATTCTACTGCCTATGGGGGAAGGCCGTGCACGGGGCGTTTTTTTGGAAGACCTGATCATTGCCCACCTGAGCCGCCTGTTCCCCTATATGGATCCCATCTGCTGGATGCCCTTCCGTATCACCCGCAACACGGATTTTGTCATCGATATTGAAAACGCCGACAATCTGATCGACGAGATGCGCAAGTCCATCAAGCGGCGCAGCTACGGCAAGATTGTGCGGGTAGAAGTGCCCAGGCGCCGCAATGCCTTAATCTACAGCCGCGTCATGAAGGCGCTGGAAGCACCCCGGCGTATTGTGATCGAGGTGGATGGCCCCCTGGATCTCCGCTTCCTCATGCGGGAGATAGCCGGGTACGAGGGATTTGACGACCTGAAATATGTCCCCTTCACACCGGCGATGAGCCCGCGGCTGGCCGTAAGGGAGAGCATTTTCCGCAGCATCCGGGGCGGCGACCTGTTTTTCCATCATCCCTATGACAGCTTTGATCCGGTGCTTCGTTTTGTCCGGGAGGCAGCGGAGGATGCGCAGGTGCTGGCCATCAAGCAGACATTGTACCGGGTGTCCTCCAAGAGCATTCTGGTGCCCTCCCTGGCACGCGCGGCACAGTTGGGCAAGCAGGTGACCGTGCTGGTGGAGGTGCGCGCCCGCTTTGATGAGGAGAACAACATCAACTGGTGTAAAACCCTGGAGGCGGCTGGCTGCCATGTGCTGTATGGCGTGCCCCGGTGGAAGACCCACTCCAAGATCACGCTGGTAGTGCGGCGGGAGCCGGAGGGGCTGCGCCAGTATGTGCATATCGGCACGGGCAACTACAACGATTCCACCGCCAAGCAATATACCGACATGGGCATCCTGACCTGCGACCGGCAGATCGGGGAGGACGCCAGCGCATTTTTCAACATCATCACGGGCTATAGCTACACCTTCCCCATGGAGAACCTGATCGCCTCCCCCTATGCCCTGCGGTCGGCATTCACAAACCGATTGGCCCGGCTGGCCGAGCTGGCCCGGGCCGGCCAGCAGACCGCATTCTTCGCCAAAATGAACTCCCTGTCCGACCCCGGCATCATACAGGCCATCTACGATGCCTGTAACGCAGGCGTGGAGGTGCGGCTGATCGTGCGGGGCATCTGTTGCCTGCGCCTGGCCCGCCATCCGCACCTGGAGGTACGCTCCATCGTGGGCCGCTTTTTGGAGCACGCGCGGGTATATATCTTCCAGGCGGGTGAGGAGTGCGAGGTGTTTATCTCCTCCGCCGACATGATGGTGCGCAACCTGGATAAAAGGGTGGAGCTGACCAGCCCCATCAAGGACCCGGCGATTGCCGCACAGATCGTGGAAGCCCTTGACCGGCAATGGGAAGACAACACCCAGGCCTGGCGGCTGTGCGCAAACGATGAATACGAGCGTGTGCGCAACAACCTGCCTCCCTACAATGTACAGGAGGACTTTATCAACCGTGCCCGGGCGCAGCAACAGGCTGCCCAGGGCTAAACATTCGGAGGGACTATGCAAATTTACAACAGCCAAACCCGCAAGAAGGAAACCTTTGTGCCGCTCAAGCCCGGCCATGTGGGCATCTATGCCTGCGGGCCCACAGTGTACGACTATTTCCACATCGGCAATGCGCGCCCCTTTATTGTGTTCGACGTGCTGCGGCGCTATCTGGAATACCGGGGGTACCAGGTCACCTTTGTGCAGAACTTCACCGACATCGATGACAAAATGATCCACCGCGCCAATGAAGAGGGCATCAGCGTAAAGGAATTGGGCGACCGCTTCATCAAGGAATACTACCAGGATGCGGGGGCGCTGGGCGTTCGGCCGGCAACGGTGCATCCCCGGGCGACGGAGCACATGTCCCAGATCATCAAGCTGATTCAGCAACTGATTGACAGGGGCCTGGCCTACGAGAACAAGGGCTCTGTCTACTATCACACAGCAGGCTTCCCCGAGTATGGCAAGCTGAGCGGCCAGGACATGGAAGACCTGGATGCCGGTGCCCGCATTGATGTGGATGAGGAGAAGCGCTCTGCGGCCGATTTCGCCCTCTGGAAGGCAGAGAAGCCCGGCGAGCCCGTCTGGGACAGCCCCTGGGGCAAAGGCCGTCCGGGCTGGCACATCGAGTGCAGCGCCATGAGCATGACCTATCTGGGCGACACCATTGACATCCACGCCGGCGGAAAGGACTTGCTGTTCCCCCACCACGAAAACGAGATCGCCCAGTCGGAAGGCGCCACCGGCCAACCTTTCGTGCGCTACTGGATGCACAACGGGTTCCTGAACATTGACAACGAGAAGATGTCCAAATCCCTGGGCAACTTCTTCACTGTGCGCGATATCCTAAAAGAATATGATGCTGAGGATGTGCGCATGTTCATGCTGTCCGCCCAATACCGCAGCCCGCTCAACTTCAGCCGGGAGAGCATTGCCCAGGCCCATGCCAGCCTGACGCGCCTGTATACCGCCCGGGATCACCTGGCCTTCCTGCTGGAAAAGGCGCCCGACCGGGTGTCCGACGCCCAGGAGGAGGGCTTCCTGCAGCGGGTGCAGACCTACCGTGACCGCTTTGATGAGGCCATGGATGACGATCTGAACACCGCAGGCGCCATCGGCGTGCTGTTTGAGCTGGTGTATGATTGCAATACCACGCTTACGGAGCACAGCGCCCGGGCAGCCATCGCGGGTGCCCAGCAAGCCCTGAATGAGCTGTCCGACGTGTTGGGGCTGCTGATGAAGCAGGCCGATGCCCTGCCCCATGAGGTGCAAACGCTGGCCGATCAGCGTGCCCAGGCCCGCCAGCAGAAGGACTGGGCCGCTTCCGACGCCCTGCGCAAGCAACTGCACGAGCTGGGTTACCAGGTGGAGGATACACCGGCCGGGCAGAAGCTGAGCAAGGTATAGCCGTGGGCGGCAAGGCCGGCGCTGTTCTGTACCGTTTGCTGCTCTGCGCCTGCGTGCTGATCGCAGCCTATTGCCTCGCCCATGCGGCGGGGCTTTTTGCGCCGCCGGCCCCGGCGCCCATCCCTCTTGCAAAACTGCCCAACAGCAGGCCCACCGTAGCGCCGCTAACGGGCGCTGTCAACGTCAACACAGCCCCCCTGGAGGAGCTGTGCACATTGCCCGGCATCGGCCCCCACCTAGCGGGGCTGATCATCGAAGCCAGGGCTCTTTCTCCCTTTTACTATGCGGAGGACCTAAAAATCGTGCGGGGCATCGGCGACCGGCGTCTGGAACAGATCAGGCCGTACATCAGGCTGGTCGATTAGGGGGCTTCAACTATTCTCTGCCTTCCAAAGAAGAAATTTGTATATTTGCCGTTTGCTTCAAAGCCGTGATTGCAGACACCTAAATCATGCCATCGGAACGTTCGCCCCGGCGTTTGCGTTTTTTAGGTGCTTCGGTCATTAGTACCTCGCTTCTTATGTTTAAATCGAAAGTTACTCCGCCGGTCTCAAAATAGAATCTGGCGCTTCCAACTCTTAGTATGCCACCATCAGGAAGCATCAAGCGTCCAATTTGGCTACTTGTTGAAAGCCCTTCACCTTCACAGGCAACCTGACCAGAAAAAGAGCTGAATCTGTCTTTTGGTAATTCATAAACGTCAATATCGGCAATATAAGAACTGCCTTCATGAACTGCCATAAAAGCACCAGCAGGTACATCAGTGCCTATACGATACTCACCCTTCTCGACAAGAAAGGATTTGCACTTTTACGCGCAATTCGCTCCGAAAGAACCGCGTCATACAGTAATTCCAGATCGGCATCAGACAAGGCAGTAACATCTATGCCAGAAGCAAAGCCTGCCAACGGAAAAAGTAAAATGGCTGTCAGTAACAAGCAGAACAAGCCTATCATCAGCTCAGCACTTTCACCTCATGCTGCACCTGATACTCGCTGCGGCGCAGGGGCCGGTTCTCGGTCTCTATTTCGCCGGACTGGTTGTCGTAGGGATCGTTGCGCTGGAAGCGGCGCTCCGGCTGAAAGGCCGCCATGTAGGCGTGGTTGAACACCGCCCGGTAGGGATCCAAGTTTCCGAAGTAAAACTCCCGCCGTTCCGCATTGCCGCCCCGGCGGGCAGCGCCGCCGAAGCTGCAGTCCACCGGCAGCCAGCCCCAGGCCTCGGTGTAGAACCAAGCCCAGTCATGGCTGCCCGCATCGCCAGGAGCTGCATAGAGGCCGCTCTGCCAGCGGGCGGGGATGCCGGCCATACGGCACAGCGCGATGAACAGCAGGGCCTGCAGCCCGCAGTCTCCCCGCAGATTGACAGCCGCATACTCGGCGCCGTTCTCAATCAGCAGGTAGTTGCGTACATAGCTGTATAACACCTGGCCGGTAATGAAATCATAGAAGCGCTTGGCCCGCCGCACCGGGATCACCTCATCCCCCACCAACTCGCGGCACAAGGCCTGCAAATAGGGGGTGAAAGCCAGGTGAGGAAGCTGGGGATCCAGGTCCTCCCGCACGGGGGGATGGGCCATCGGGTACAAAATGCGCTGCCCGTTGGGCGCCAGCGGATCACAGTAGATCAACTGCTGGGTAAAGCTGCTGGTGGCACTGAAGGCCCAGTTCTCCCGCATGCGCTCCTCAAAGAAGGCGGTACGCTGGAGCGCACTCTCCCGGGCCAGGTGCTGGGGGTTGGGCTGCACATTCAGCACCTGCACATCCTGCTGTTGCGCAGCGGGGCTGGGGATGGGCAAATGTACGCGGTACAGGCGGTCCTGTTCAAAGGCATCGTCCTCAATCTGCAGCGTCGTGGTGAGCTGCAGGCGCATGGTCAGTCCGCCATCCCATTTCATCTGGGCCATGGCATCGTCCAGCAGCGGTCTTTTGGGCGAAAGAGGTTTGCCGGCGCGCTCAGCAAAGGAGGGGTTGGCCTTGAGCAGGCTAGCCACGGTGTCCTCAAAGTACATGCGGCGCCCCTCAATGCGGCGGGAATCCAACCAGCCCTGATCGCGCAGGGCGCGGAAATCGTCCTCGGAAAAATCCGGCACATGCTCGCGCACGGCCTGCACCAACTGTTCCTCCGTCAGGGGATAATCCGCCCGCAGGCGCTCCAAAAAAAAGCGCTGCACCTCCAGCCGCTCGCGCAGCATCTGGGGGATATTCTGCTTGATGCGCTCGTCCATCATGGCACAGGCCGCCTCCCACTGGCCGCTGGCCACATAGCTTTCAATATCCTGGGGCAGGGGGGCAGCAAGGGATTGCAGATTCAGCATACGCCTATTCCCACTTTCTGATCAGTTTTTCTATTTGTTCAGCCAGCTTGTTTTTCAGGCCGTTGCTCAGGCCGCTGGACTGCTGCACCAGGTTGCGTAGGCGGTCAAAGGCAGACTGCAGCCTGGCGTTGACCTGGGACGCCTGCCTGGATGCCTTCTTCTTTTGTTTGCTGCCTTTGCGGGCAGGCTCCCGGGGCCCCTGATCCAACTGCACATCCTTTAGCAGATCCCAACTATCGCCGCTATAGGGCACGAAGGTGCGAGCGCCGCCCTTTTCCAGGCGCTTGGCAAAGGTAAGCGCCACCTCCTCCTCACCGTGGCAGATAAAAAAGCGCTGGGGCCTGGGCGCAAAGCTGTCCGCCCAGACCAGCAGTCCATCCGCATCGGCGTGACCGGAAATCCCATGCAGCGTGCGTATCTCGGCATGTACCCTGATGTTCTCCTGGAACAGGCGCACCTCCCTGGCGCCATCCACCAGCGCACGGCCCAGCGTGCCTACGCTTTGATAGCCTACAAACAGAATGGTGGCCTCAGGTCGCCACAGGTTGTGCTTCAGGTGATGACGGATTCGGCCCGCCTCTGCCATGCCGGAGGCCGAGATGATGACACAGGGGCGCTTTTCAAAGTTGATGGCCTTGGATTCCTCCGCCGTCACACATAGCTTAAGACCGTCAAAGCGCAGCGGGTTGATACCGGCCGCCAGCAGACGGCGCATCTCCTGATCGAAATTGTTATCGGCGCTGGTCTGAAAAACCTCAGTCGCCTTGATGGCCAGGGGGCTGTCCATATACACGGGGAAACCCTCGTGCCCCCGCACCATGCCCCTCTCCTTGATTTCCCGCAGGAAATAGAGGATTTCCTGGGACCTGCCCACGGCAAAAGAGGGAATAACCACGTTACCGCCCCGGTCAAAGGTGGTCTGCAGCACGTTGGCCAGGTCGGCCAGATAATCCGGACGCTCGCCATGCAGACGGTCTCCATAGGTGGACTCCATCACCACATAGTCGGCATGGGTAATGTAGTGGGGATCATTGAGAATGGGCTGGTTGATGTTGCCGATATCGCCGGAAAAAACGATCGTCCTGGTATCCCCCTCCTCCAGGGCTGTCAGGCTGGCGGAGGCAGAGCCCAGCAAATGTCCTGCATCGGTAAAGCGCAGGGTAATACCCGGCGCGATCTGCTTCTCATTTTCATAGGTTACGGGAACAAACAGTGCCAGCGCCCCTTCGGCATCAGCCATGGTATAGAGGGGCACATAGGGCGCATCGCCGGAGCGGGCAGCCTTTCGGTTGCGCCACTCCGCCTCCTGCTCCTGAATATAGGCAGAATCACGCAGCATGATGTCGCACAGGGCAAGGGTAGTGGGGGTGGAAAAAATACTTCCCCGGAAGCCCATCGCATACAGCCTGGGCAGCATACCGCTGTGGTCTATGTGGGCGTGGGTCAGCACAACGAAATCCACCTGAGCGGCAGAGATAGGCAACTCCTGGTTTTCATAGGTATCGCTGCCTTGCTCCATGCCGCAGTCAATCAGAATGGACTTGCCGGCTGCCGTCAGCAGGTAACAACTGCCCGTCACCTCCCGGGCAGCGCCCAGAAATCGCAGCTCCATGCTATTCCTCCTTTGTGGCATCCTCAGACACATACATCTGATACAGCCTGCTATACACGCCCTGACGGCGCATCAGCTCCTCATGTGAACCATGCTCCTCCAAACCGCGTTCTGTCAAGACCCAAATCACGTCGGCGTTGCGGATGGTGGTCAACCGGTGGGCAATGGTTAACGTTGTTCGCCCACGGGACAGCCGCTCCAGCGACTGCTTCACCAGCCGTTCAGATTCGTTGTCCAGCGCACTGGTGGCCTCATCCAGCAGCAGGATGGGCGGATCCTTCAAAAACACCCGGGCAATGGAGATACGCTGTTTCTGTCCACCGGACAGCTTCACCCCCCGCTCCCCCACATAGGTGTCATATCCCTGGGGAAGCGCCGTGATGAAATCATGAGCGCCCGCCAGACGGGCTGCCTCCATCACGGCCTCCAGATCAGCGCCCGGCCTGCCGTATAAAATATTATCCAGCACGCTGCCGGAAAACAGGTACACATCCTGCTGTACCATGCCGACGCTGCCCCGCAGGCTTTTTAGCTGAATGCCGCGCACATCCCGCCCATCCACCAGAACGCGACCCTCTGTTACGTCATAGAAACGCGGGATCAGGTTGCACAGGGTGGTCTTGCCTGATCCTGAAGGCCCCACCAGCGCCACCTTCTGCCCCGCCTTGACGGTGAGGTTGACCTGGCTGAGCACCTCATTATCCTGGGGTCCGTCGCTGTAGCGAAAGCTGACGCTGTCAAAGCGGATCTCGCCCCGCACATTGCAGATAGGCTTGGCGTCGGGCGCGTCCACAATCTCAAGGGGTGCAGCCATCACCTCGTAGAAGCGCTGGATGCCGGTCATGCCGCGCTGAAACTGCTCGGTAAACTCCACCAGCCTGCGCACGGCGGCCAGCAGCATATTGATGTACAGCAGGTAACTCATGTACTGGCCCACGGTGATGCGCCCGGCGGACAGGTAAAGGGCGCCGGCCACAACCACCAGAATGTTCATCAGGCCGTCCAGCAGACGGGTGCTGATATGAAAGCCTGCCATCACCCGGTACTGCTGCTTCTTCAGGCGCAGAAATTCCAGGTTGCCGCGGCCAAACTTTTCGCTTTCCAGCGCCTCGTTGGCAAAGCTCTGCACCACGCGCATGCCCAGCAGGCTATCCTCCGTCTGGGCATTGATTTCGCCCAACTGATGGCGGTTGGCCGCAAAGGTGCTGCGCATCTTACCCGAAAACACATAGGTAACATACAGCAACCCCGGTAAAAACAGAAAGATCAACAGCGTCAGCGGTACATTAACGCTGAGCAATATGCCAAAGCTGACTGTGATCTTAAAGGCGGCAATCAAAAACTCCTCCGGACAGTGGTGCGCAAACTCCATCACGTCAAACAGGTCGCTGGTCATGCGGCTCATCAGTTGCCCGATTTTTGTATTGTTGTAATAGGAAAAGCTCAACTGCTGCAGATGCGCAAAAAGGTCGGTACGCATATCGGTTTCAATGTGCGCCCCCATGATATGGCCCATCGACTGCATATAATAAAAATCTCCCGCGTCCACAAGCCGCAGCAGCACATACAGCAGGCCCAGCCGCCCCACAAAGGACAGGGTCAACTGGGTGGCATCCGTCACAGCCTGGTCGGTAATGCGCGATACAATCAGCGGGAACACCAGTTCACACAGCGTCGTCAGCACAGCGCAGCACAGATCCAGCACCAGGATACGCCAGTATTTTTTATAGTATGGCAGAAAACGCCGCAGCATACCGACGGTTGATTTGTTGGGCATGCAAGGTCCTTTCAGCTACGGATGAAATCGCTATTCGGGCTGGCTGATGACAAAGCCCTGCAGGGAAGCCTGCGCCAGGGGCAACTGCAACACAAAGGCAGCCAGGTCACTGACCAGGTAGTAGTAGACATGCTGCCCATCCTGTGCCTCCAGCAGCGGATAGCCCAGCAGCGTCTTTTCCGAGGAGGAAAAGCGCAGCCCCTCCTGCCTAATCAAGGGGCTGGCCGATGCCGGGCGAACACCCCACACGGTAGTGCGGCCATCGCTGGCAAACAGGGTACGCACATAATAGCCGTGATAGCTGGCATCCTGCACCCTACCCTCCTGCAAGGTTTCCGGCAGGGGCACGGTGCTGCCCAGGGCACCTGCCAATGCTGCGGTGTCGGTGCTCTGCATGCCGCCAAAGGGCTGCAACCCTCTATCCTCCTCCGCAACCACCCATCGGTCGCTCCGCCTGGTCTCCTCGTTTTCGCGCAGCAGCGCATACA
>JAAZBR010000239.1 GCA_012513735.1 Clostridiales bacterium
GACACCGTCGAAATCGTGGGCCTGATGGAAAAGCCCCGCGCTGTGGTGGTGACCGGCGTTGAGATGTTCCACAAGCTGCTGGACAAGGCAGAAGCCGGCGACAACATCGGCGCGCTGCTGCGCGGCGTGCAGCGCACGGACATCGAGCGCGGCCAGGTGCTGGCGAAGCCCGGCAGCATCAAGCCCCACACCCACTTCTTCAGCGAAGTGTACGTGCTGACCAAGGAGGAAGGCGGTCGTCATACGCCGTTCTTCAACGGGTACCGCCCACAGTTCTACTTCCGGACGACGGACGTGACCGGTTCCATCAAGATGCCGGAAGGCGTTGAGATGGTGATGCCCGGGGACAACGTGCAGATGGAAGTGACGCTGATCACACCCATCGCCATCGAGCAGGGTCTGCGCTTCGCCATTCGCGAGGGCGGCCACACGGTAGGCTCCGGCGCCGTTGCCCGCGTGATCGAAAACTGATTAACCTGAAGGAAAGGGGTGTTCATCCATGGCAGTGAAGGACGCACGCGCCAACATTGTGCTGGCCTGTACAGAGTGCAAGCAGCGCAATTACAACACCAAGAAGAATAAGAAAAATACCCCCGACCGTGTGGAGCTGAACAAGTTTTGCCGTTTCTGCAAGAAGCACACAGCTCACCGCGAAACGAGGTAATCCAGATGTCAGAAAGCAAGAAGCCCGCGGCAGCCGGCAAGAATTCCAGCTTCCTCGAGAAGGTGGCCAATTTCTTCAAGACGTTGCCCAAGCGCATTGCCCAGCCCTTCAAGAACATGTGGCGTGAGCTGAAGAAGGTCACCTGGCCCAGCCGGAAAGATCTGCTCAACTATACGTTGATTGTTTTGGCCTTCATGACCTTCATGGGAGTGGTCATCGGGTTGCTGGACCTGGGTGCCAGCAGGCTGGTCCAACTGATTATCGGCTGAACCAAATCTTAGGAGAGTCACGATGCCCGAACAAGTTACCCCCGGTGCACAGGCGCCGCAGTGGTACGTCGTCCACACCTACTCAGGCTATGAGAACAAGGTGAAGGACAACCTGGAAAAGGCGGCGGAGAACAACCGCATGCAGCACCTGATCCAAGAGGTGCAGGTGCCCACCGAAGAGGTGGCCGAAATTAAGGCGGGCAAGCGCGTCGTTACCCAGCACAAAACCTTTCCGGGCTATGTACTGGTGCGAATGATCATCACCAGCGAATCCTGGTACGTGGTGCGCAATACGCGCGGCGTGACCGGGTTTGTTGGCCCCGAGAGCAAGCCGGTCGCCCTGACCGATGCCGAGGTGGAGATCATGCTCAACAGCCGTCCACAGGCGGATGCCTGCAAGCTGGTCGTTGGCGAAGAAATCCGCATCCTGTCCGGCCCCCTGGAAAACTTTACCGGCATTGTCGAGAGCATCGACGCCCCCCGTGGCAAGATGCAGGTAAAGGTCAAGATGTTCCTGGGCCGTGAGATGCAGGTTGAAATCGAGCTGGACCAGGCAGAAAAAATCTAAGAGGCAGGGCCTCTTTCCCGCGTGGGAGGCGCGCAAAACGCCGACATGACCACATTGTAGTAGGAGGTGCCATTTCCATGGCAAAGAAAGTAGCAGCCATCATCAAACTTCAAGTGAATGCCGCTAAGGCGACGCCCGCGCCCCCCATCGGCCCCGCCCTGGGACAGCATGGCGTCAACATTCCCGGCTTTTGCAAGGAGTTCAACGAGCGCACGGCCAAACAGGCCGGCCTGGTGATCCCTGTCGTTATCACCGTCTATTCCGACCGCTCCTTCACCTTCATCACCAAGACCCCGCCGGTGTCTGTGCTGATCAAGAAGGCGCTGAACATCGAATCCGGCAGCGATAAGCCCAACAAGACCAAGGTTGCCAGGCTGACCAAGGATCAAGTGCGGGAGATCGCCACCACCAAGATGCCCGATATCAACGCCGCCAGCATCGAAGC
>JAAZBR010000240.1 GCA_012513735.1 Clostridiales bacterium
AATGTCTGGGCCAACTTGCGCTCGCTCATGGTATAGCCTGCGCGTTCCACATTGGTGCTTTCACACAGCAGAGCCATCACGCCCTGATCCCCCACCGCGGCCAGCGCGCTCAGATCCGTCACTTCGCCGTCGGTGGGTGTGTAGTCGATCTTGAAGTCGCCCGTGTGCACCACCGAGCCGGCCGGGCTGTTGATCACCAGCGCATAGGCCCCTGCGATAGAATGGTTGACCTTGATAAACTGCACGGTAAAGCAGCCAAGCTGCACCATCTGCCGTGGTTCAACCGTCACGGATTCAATGCCGCTCACATGGTGCTCCCGCAGCTTGTTGTTGATCAGCGCCAGGGTCAGCTTAGAACCATAGATAGGGGCCGGCACCTTGGCCAGCACATAGGGCGTGGCGCCAATATGGTCCTCATGGCCGTGGGTAAACACGTAACCACGGATGCGGTCCTTGTTGCTGACCAGATAGGTGATGTCGGGGATCACCAGGTCGATACCCAGCATGTCCTCCTTGGGAAAGGTGGAGCCACAGTCAACGACAATCATGTCGCCATCGCACTCCAGCACGGTGATGTTCTTTCCAATTTCATCTATTCCGCCCAACGGAATGATTTTCAGTTTCGATTTGTTGGCCACAGAAACCTCCTCAACAGCCTACATGTCCATGCCATGACAGCCTATCAAGGCTGCGCTCGTACAATTCAAGGCAGGCACCAGGCTGGTATTATGAATGATCCAGGACTTGTCTATCCTGGCAAATAACAACACGTACCCATGGTCAAGGCCGTGTGTAGTATCAGAGGCAGAGCACGGATAGGGCAATCTGATTAACGTAATAGTCTCCAGATACCCTCAGCTTGGGTCACCATCCTGCGATGGATTGACCTCCACAATACGCGGCTGCCAGGCCGTTCGCTTTGCCAACCGCCTGTCCACCTCCTTCAACAGCAAGACGCTGATTGCCAAACCAACCAAACCGGACAGCACAACGACCCCATCCTTCCCGGACGCCACAGCGCTGCCCGCCATCAGGCCGCCCAACAGGCCGGCCAACGGCAAAAGATACGTTAACAGGGAAGCGCGAAGCACCTGCGCGTCCGGCATTTCAACAGAAACGGTGTCACCAACGGATGCCTTCCCATAAACAAACACAGTGGTAGATTTTTTCTCGCGTCCGCAAGCGTTACAGCCATGACAGGCTGCCAGCCGCTCAAAGCAGACCTCTACCCCATGCTGAGCTTCCCTGGTAACCCTTCCTGTACGCAGCATTCTAAACTCTTCACACTCCTCAGGTTATATTAACACATGTAATTGAAAAATCATAGTGTGCAACCCGTAAAATGCAGGCAAGAGCACCCCAGAAAACCCGAATAGATCATGTTCAGCGAATTACGAACCGCCTCATATAGAAACGGGACACACCATAAGATGTGTCCCAATTGGAAACCGGCGGCGACCTACTCTCCCGGGCCGTTTCCAGCCAAGTACCATCGGCGCTGAAGGGCTTAACTTCTGTGTTCGGTATGGGAACAGGTGATCCCCTTCGCCATTGCCACCGGTAAGCGTGGCATCTTTTAGGGGCCGGCGCTCTGGTGTTACCCTTCGCTGCCTTCTCCCCTCCGCCCGGTTCTCACCAGGCATGGTACAATCCCTTGTACCGGAAGCTCTCGCTTCCTCAGTGTCCTGCTGCGTGCTGACGGCTTCCACCTGCGCTTCCGCGCCTCTGCCGCTCCGCTGGCCGACCTGCGTGTCCGTGAGGATGGGGTTACCAATCGGCTCTCCCCTTCCTCCGCCTGCCGCCTTGCACGGCCGCAGGCTCCGGCACCCTGACAACTGCACAACTCCGGACGATTCCTACCTGCTTGCGCAGGATGACTGGCTGTGCTTTCGCACCGCCTTTCACCGGCTTTCACGCCAGTGCTGATTCATTGGCCTCGTTTCCTTCAAATCA
>JAAZBR010000241.1 GCA_012513735.1 Clostridiales bacterium
CGTGCAGATGACCCGGGCATGGCCCCAGATGGTGGTGCCGCTGCCCTCTATTGCCCTCAGCGAGGCGGACAACAGCCAGCGGGCGGATGGCGGCACCGTGGCCGCTGTGCAGATCGACCTCAGGGCCGCCGCCCCCGAGGAGGCGGACGCCCTGGCCCGCCAGGTCAATCAGGCCCTGATGCCCCTGGGCCTGCGCCGGACCCGCTGTCAGGATGCCTTTGAACGGGACAGCGGTACCTGCCTGAAGCGGCTGCTGTATGAGCGCCGGGAGGAGGGCGCGGACACAGCGCCCGGCCTTTGCGTCCTGGTATTGCAGGGTCAGCCCGTTGAGGGGCGGGTGCTGTGGTGGCGCAGGCAGCGCCGGCTGCAGGAGCACACTGCCCTGGCGGATGATCTGCCCCGGCTTTCCTTGGGGCCCCTTGTGCGGGATGCCCTGCGCATTTGCTTTGGGGCCGGGGCTCTGCCCGGGCTGACCGCCGCCTTTGAGGCGGGGCAGCAACTGGAGCTGACGGTGGATGGCCTGTCCCTGCAGGGTCTGCCCGCCGCCCTGGATCTGCTGGAGGGCCGGCCGCAATTGGAGCTGGCCGTCGTTGCTTCCCCGCCCGCACCCTGAACTGGGAGGGGGCGGTCACACCCGGCCGCCCCTTCCGCTTACATTAACAGGAGGACACATGCTTTCCATCAATAACACATCCCTTCCTCCGCCCGGCAAGCTGGACATTGCCCTGATCCCCGCTGCCGTCAGCCCTTCGGGCCCCCTGGTGCGCCTGCGGGTGCAGGCGGAGTGGGCGGGGCAAAGCGCTGCCGGCATGCAACAGATTTTGACCGGCACAGGCGCCGGCTTTACCCTGGCCTGCCTGGACCCCCGCACGGGGGAACCCCGGGGCTTCCCGGCCCGCCTGACCCTGTGCCGTGCCGGCCTGCTGGATCTGCGGCCGGGCCGGCCGGCCCTGTACCACCTGCAAGTTGCTTTCGAGGAGGATGAATGATTCCGCACCCGGCATATCATTTGAAGGAGGAAAACCATTGATACCACAACAGACCATTGTATCCTGGGCCCTGCAGCAGCAGGGCAACCCCTACCTGTGGGGCGGCACCGGCCGGCCCTGCAGCCCCGGCCTGCGGCGGGAGCTGATCAACCAGTATCCCCAGCAGCAGCAAAACATCACCCGCCACTGTCCCGTGCTGCGGGGTGAGCGGAGCGACTGTGGCTCCTGCCCCCACCGGGGCAAGCCCTGCTATGACTGCGCCCAGTTGACCCGCAGGGCATTGGGGATGGCCTCCATCTCCCTGCCCAGCGGCGCCAGCAGCCAGTGGCGGGCCAGTGCCTGGGCCTATAAGGGTCCTCTGGATGAACAGGCCGGCAACACCCTGTGCCTTTTGTTCCGCCAGGGCAGCGACGCCCAGCGCCCCATGCAGCATGTGGGGCTCAGCCTGGGGGATGGGCACACCGTGGATGCCCGGGGTTATGCCCGGGGCGTGGTGGTGGGCCAAATCCGGGACTATCCCTGGACCCACTACGCCGTGCCCCATGCCCTGCTGGATAAACAGGAGGAGCTGATCCGGCCGGGGGACCGGGGAGAAGCTGTGCGCCACCTGCAGCAACTGCTGATGGGCGCGGGCTTCCCGCTGCCCCGGTATGGGGCGGACGGCATCTTTGGCCAGGAAACGCTGCAGGCTCTCCACGCCTTTATGGACAGCGCCGGTCTGCCGCCGGCGGACCACGCCAGCCGGACTTTGCTGCTGAAGCTGCAGGAGGCCGGCCGCTACCGCACCAAAACGCTGGAGCAGCGGGTGGATGCCCTGGAGGAGGCCGTGTTCCCTGCGGGAGGCGCCTCGTGAACCCCCGCACGCTGCTGCCCTGGCTGGGCCGTGCCCTGGCCGCTGTGCTGGCCTGGCTGGCCCGGGCGCTGGGCGGGTGGGACACCACCCTCAGCCTGATGTTTGCCGTGATGGGGCTGGATCTGCTGACCGGCCTGCTGGTCTCCCTGGCCGGCAAAAGCGACAAGACCAAGGGGGCGGTTTCCTGTCCGGCGCCTTCTTTCAGGGGTTGACCCGCAAGCTGATGATGCTGCTGTTGGTGATGCTGGCCACGGCGCTGGATGGCCTGATGGGCACGGACGGCGTGTGCCGCCTGGCGGTGATTGGCTTCTATGCGGCCAATGAAGGGCTGAGCATTGTGGAAAACGCCGCCCTGCTGGGGCTGCCCTTTCCCCAGGCGCTGCTGGCCGTGCTGGAACGGATGAAACAGCAGGGGGAGGACACTGAAATCAAACATTAACACTTCAATGGACGGGTATTTTGCATGAAGTTTTTCGTTCAGTATAGGCCGAAGACCTGAACACACTCTATCGACAAGGAAAGGGCGCCCCGCTGTGGGGCGCCCAGACTGTCAAAGGACTCCAGATACTGGACGAGGGGAGGTGTTGGAGGGGTACCCCTCCAACAGTAATCCGCGTCAGCGACATGTGCGGTGACACGGAAGGCCTTGCGTAGCAAGGATTTCCAAACCATCCGCCGCCCGGCGAGCGCAGCGAGTAGGCGGATGATCGGAGCCCCTTCCGTCGAAAAACGTAGTTTTTTGACGGCATGCGGCGCCCCGCTTGTGGGGCGCCCTTGGTGCGTGAGGGAGGTTACCGGCGGTTGCGACCGCCGCCGGGCTGCATCCGGCCACCGCCGGGCTGCATCCGACCGCCGCCGGGCTGCATCCGACCGCCGCTGGGCTGCATCCGGCCGCCGCCGGGCTGCATTTGTCCGGCACCAGGCTGCATTTGACCAGCACCATACATTTTGTCACGGCCGGGCATTCCCTTGCGGCCTATGCGGTTATGGAGGCGCTGGGCAGTGCCCAGGTTGTCACACACGCCATCGCCATCCGCATCCACGTAGCCGCGGGGACCCTTGGACTGCATCTCACGGTTGCCGCGCTGGCCCTTGCCCTTGGCAAAACCGCCCTGGTACTGCTGGGCGGTGCCCAGGTTGTCGCACACGCCGTTGCCATCCGCATC
>JAAZBR010000242.1 GCA_012513735.1 Clostridiales bacterium
ATCTTTGGTGACACCGTGGTGCGCGTCAGCCCCACCTATGCCTTGGCCATGCATATTGATACCGATGAGAGCAATGCCGCCGCGGCGTCCTCTTGCGATGCCTATGGTGAAATAGTCAAATAAGCTATCTGTTCTTTCGAGTGGATTCCAGGCGCACCTGCGATGGCTTTCAGGCCGTCGCGGGTGTGCTTTGTTTGCAGATGGGGGAGAAATATGAAAAAGCCTGTGCTTTGCTGCTGATGCCG
This sequence comes from Clostridiales bacterium, assembly GCA_012513735.1. GTDB lineage: Bacteria > Bacillota > Clostridia > Christensenellales > Aristaeellaceae > UBA1038. The sequence goes on from JAAZBR010000242.1 coordinate 246, forward strand.
GCACTGCCAAATCCGGCCGTGCTGCAGGCGAAACCTGCCGGGAGCTGACCCAATCTGTCTACTCGCCGATAAACTTCAGAAAACTGGCTACCCTCTCATTCTCTTTCCTGTGCACAGTGAAGAATTCATCCTTATCCGCATCTACCGCCACGGCTCCCTTGTCCATAAATATAATACGTCTGGCAACGTGTCTGGCAAAAACCATTTCGTGCGTTACGGCAATCATACACACGCCGTCGGCAGCCAAATCCTCCAGGATGTGCAGGACTTCGCTGGTCATTTCCGGATCCAATGCTGATGTGATTTCGTCCAGCAACAGCGCCTTAGGATCCATCATCAGCGCCCGCGCAATGGCAATCCGCTGCTGCTCTCCACCGGACAACTCGAAATGACGGGCCTTTTCCTTGCTGATGAGACCTACCTTATTCAACAAGTGCTTTGCCTTGTCTGTAGCCTGTGCCATACTCATGCCCAGCAGTTTTCGGGGCCCGAGGGTGAGGTTCTGCATGACATTCAGGTGGGGAAAAAGTACTGTTTGCTGGAATACCATGCCGCAGGTCAGGCGGATATTCTTTAGCTTATGTTTGTCCCGCACGGACATTCCATCCACCAGAATATCGCCCTCATCAATGGTCTCCAATCCATTGATGCAGCGCAGGAGGGTGGACTTTCCCGTTCCGCTTGGGCCGATAAGAACCGTAACACCCTGCTGATCAAAGTCAACTGAGAAATCCTGCAAAACTGTCAGTTTGGTTTTAATATACTTTTTGGTGCTTTCATCAAAGCTTTGAATCTGGAAGCTCTTTGTTACGTTTTTTACTTCAATCATTGCCATCAAGATGTCACTCCCGCTATATGGTAAAGCCCATGCGCTTTTCAAGGTATCTGGCCACCCGTGCCAAAGGATAGGTAAGCGCGAAATATACTGCCGCTACGATGGCATATATCAGGAAAGGCAGTAAGGTCTTCTGGGCGACAATCTGCCCTGCCTTGGTCAGGTCCTGCAGACTGACAAAGGAAACAAGGGAGGAAGTCTGCAACTGGGATATGTAAAGGGTAATTGCCTGAGGGATTAACAGCCGGATGGCCTGACGGGCGATGACATAGACGTACACCTGGAGTTTGTTGAACCCTATGGCATACCCGGATTCCCATTGTCCTCTGGGAACAGCGATGATGGAACTATGCACCAGAACGGCAAAGAACGCTGAGGTGTTCAGCGATAGCGTGAGGAGCGCAGCGGTCATGGCCGGCATTCTGATTCCAAGTGAGGGTAAGCCATAGTACACTAAAAACAACTGAACAATCAGCGGGGAGTTTCTTAAAGGCTCCATGATGAGCAGAGGCAGTTTATTCAGCACTTGGTTCTTCGAGCACCTGACGATCCCCAGAAGCAACCCAATCAGTGTGCCGAAGGCCAACGAAATGAGCGTGATTTGAAGCGTTAGTCCTGCCGCACGGAAGATAAGAACCATGTCGCTCCATCGAAACTTCGCATAGGAGGCAAAATCGAATACGGACATCGCTCTTCCTCCCTACAACCTGATTTCGATCCGCTTATCAATCGCCTTGGCAATGAATGACACTGCGTAGGTGAATAGCGTGTAGGAAATCAACAGTATCAGGTAGATTTCAAATGGGCGGTTGCTGCGTGCGGATACGGTTTTCGCTACGCCCATAATTTCCATGAGGGTAATGCTGTAGCACACAGAAGATGTCAGCACAAGGTTAACAAAGTTACTGGTCAGGGGCTTAAATGCAAGGCGCAGGGAAATGGGAAGCACAACAAAAAGGAAGTTCTGCAGCTTTGAGAACCCCAATGCTGCAGATGCCTCATAGTAACCGGTTTTTATAGCCAGAAGGCCCGATCGGATGACTTCACAGTTGGGCGCGCTGGCATTGATCCCCAAGGCAACAATGCCCACGGTCAACGCATCCACGTAGATGCCAAACTGTGGCAGGCCATAGTAGAAGAAGAAAAGCTGAATCAGAAAAGGAGTGTTGCGCAGCACTTCAACCCACAGACCGGCGATTCGCCTGGCGATTTTGTTTTTTGACTGACGCATGATGGCCAGCACAATACCAAGTATGAAGCTGATCACCATGGCTCCAAGGCTGATCTTCCCTGTCAGGACGATGCCGCTTAAAAACAAGTCCGAATACTGGGACAGCACTCGGAAGTTTAGCTGATATCCCATAATGCCCCCGCTGCGTATTCACTGGCTACGGAAAGGGTGCCCGACCGGCGGTGTGCCCACCGACCGGGCACCGTTCAAAACAACCTTAAAAAACTACCAGATGTATAACATCCCGCTGGGATAAACACCCCACCACTTGTAGTAGGTTTCGGCTTGCCAGCCGGAACTGATCTGCCAGGATACGAACATGTCCAGGTAGCGGATCCATTCCATGTCTCCCTTGCGCGCGCCGATGCAGATGGGGTCAGAGGTGTACAGATGTTCCTGCGCCTCAAGCTTGCCTTCGCTCCTGCCCGCAGCATAGTCGACCAGCGTGCTGTCTTCGAACGCGGCGTCAACACGGTCCTGCTCCAGCAGAAGCTGTTGCTCTGTGAACACATCTACATATGTGATGGTAGCTTTGGGGGCATGTTTCAGCACAAGGTCTTCACCAGTGGTTCCGCGCGCCACGGTTACCCTGGCTTCAGGGGTATTCAGGTCTTCCACCATGTGATACTTGGAACCGGCCTGTGTTAGCATTTTGATTCCTGCGCGGAGGTAGGGGATGGAAAAGTCGATGGTCTGTGCGCGGGTCAGGTTGCCGGTAATATTGGAGAGAATGCAGTCCACCTGACCGGAGGTTACAGCAGGAATGCGGGTATCCCCGTTTACATCGACAATCTCCAGTTCAACGCCCAAAACCTCTGCAAGCCGATGTGCCCAGTCAACGTCATAGCCTGTTGGCTTTCCGTTGTCATCGAAACCTCCGATGGGCATGCCCGATAGGGAGCATCCGATGACGATCTTTCCCTGTGCCAAGATGCGGTCGATGGTGGATTGCTCCTGGGCAACTGCGCCCCCCGCAATAGCAAGCACCATCAAGAGAACCAGAATCACAGCCAGTTTCTTCATGCGATTTACCTCCTTGAAGTTTATAGCAAAATCGGCGAACCGATTTTATTTACAGGGATTGCCTGTCTTTGCATTTCACCGTGAGCCAGTATACAGGAAAGAAAAGTGAACTGATTCATAAAAAACAAGTAGAGACAGAGAGCCCATGCGCACAAAAAAGCGAGACTGACTGAGAAGCAGTGTTCTCATATGATTAAGCAGTTATCAAGCAATGGCCGGCTGTGAAAGAACGCATCAATAATATAAAAGATGGAACTATCCTCATTATAGCTGCCAATACCCAAATGTGTCAATAGGAATTGAAGCGATTCAAAAATTATGGGCTTTGTGGTGCGCCAAACGGCTGTGCCTCTGCGAAACCAGTGGCATTCATTCAGCATAACAAGGACATACCAAAAAAGCACCGCACACGAATGCCGTGCGCGGATGCTGGACAAGGCATATCATAGCCCGTTCTTTCGGACTACTTCAGAGGGAAAGCCCCCTCCCACACCACACGCCGGTAACCCTGAGGATCGGTGTCCCCCTCTGTGCTGAAGCACAGTACCCGGGAGTTTCTGTTCAGCTTCAGCTTCTTCCGCAGTTCTGTCTGCTCGGGATCGGCCAGGGCGGCATACAGCAGGCCAACGCCCACCGCACCGGATTCGCCTGAAATAACCCGCGGATCACCGAGAAGGGGGGCGCCCAGTACCCGCATACCGGTGGCGGCTGTGGGATTATCCACCGCTGCATAGCAGGTAGCGGAGCAGCGCAGCGCGTCCCAGGCCACTGTGCACATCTCGCCCACCGACAGCCCGGCCATGATGGTGTCGTTGCTGCCGGGCGCCGTGCGGTTGTGCCCATCCGCCGCTTCCGCTGTGCGTTGCAGGGCGTTGTAGCTTTCTGCCTCAATGACCGCCAACAGCGGCGGGTTGTCCGGGTATGCCTGGGCGAAAAAGGCTGTGATGGCGCCGGTCAATGTGCCGGCGCCTGCCTGTACAAAGACATGGGTGGGTTTTTGCCCGGTAGCTTCCAAGGCCTCCAGCGCTTCCAGCGCCATGGTGGTGTAGCCCTGCATGCAGTAAAAGGGAAACTGCTCATAGCCGGGCGCGGTGGTATCCTGGGCGGCTAGCCAGCCGTTGCGCTCAGCCTCTGCAAAGGACAGGCGGACCGTGTCGTCATAGCCCATATCCGTCACGATCACCTGGGCTCCCAGGTTTTCAATGCGGTGTACCCGCTCGGGAGCAGTCCCCCGGGGCATATACACCACCGCGGGATAGTCCAGCAGCCGCGCCGTCCACGCAATGCTGGCGCCGTGGTTGCCGTCTGTGGTGGTGATGAAGGTCAGGTCGCCCAGCCGCCTGCGTACCGCCTCGCTGCGCAGGTAATCCACGGTCATGTATTCCTCGGGCTCCTGCAGCCTGTCCATCAGCGTGCGGGCGATGGCATAGCTACCTCCCAGGGCTTTGAAGGCCTTCAGGCCAAAGCGGCCCGACTCATCTTTCACCCACAGCTTGCTGATGCCCAGGTGGCAGGCAAGCTGATCCAGCGGCTGCAGCGGCGTGGGGGCATAATCCTGCAGCGACAGGTGAAAGCGCCGGGCGCGCTGTGCATGGGCCCGGTCCAGCAGCGGCAGGATACCGCGTGTATCCTGCTCTAAAGGCTTGTGTACAATGGAAATCAAGATGCTGTTCCTCCTGATGGTTTGCGGGGGACGTGGATGGGACGGATTCGTCAGGCCGGTACCGTCTACGGAAGGCGTGCCGCATCCTGACCGGACGTACTGCCTTCAGACATCACCACCTGATTCTGGGGTGGCAGCACCGCGATACCGGATCGCTCAAAGGCCTGCTTCAGACCCTCGTTGAGGTCGAAGGTCACGGTCCAGAAGTCCGGCGTTTTGCACCAGGCTCTCATGGTGAAGGCTAGCCGCCCGCTGTCCAGTCCGCCCATGCGTGCATCGGGGGCAGGGTCATTCAGCACCAGGGGATGGTCCGTGGCAATCTGGATCATCAGCGCACGGGCGGTGCTCACATCGGTTTCGTAGGCCAGGGGAAAGGTGATGTCCACCCGCCTCATGGGCTCAGCGGAGAAATTGGTCACTATACCGTTGGACAGCGTGCTGTTGGGCACGATCACCCGCTTGCCGTCAAAGGTAGAAAGTTGGGTGTACATGATGTTCACGCTGGTCACAGTGCCCTCCACCGCATCGTTTTTGATGTAGTCCCCCACCCGGAAAGGGTGAAACAGCAGCAGCATCAGGCCGCCCGCTACGTTGCCCAGGCTGCCCTGCAGGGCCAGGCCCACGGCCAACCCCAGGCTGGAAAGGATGGCAATCAGGCTGGTGCTGGGCACTCCTAAAGCGCTGGCCACGCTGATAATCAGGATAAACCGCAGCGTGATGGACAGCGCACTGCTCAGGAAGCTGATAATGCCCTTATCCAACCTGCTGCGCTTGGCGTAGCGGTCAAATATGTGCATGATCCGGCGGATCACGAAGAACCCCAGGAACAGCAGCGCCAGCGAGCCGATGATCTTCAGCGCCGTGTCTGCCGTCGCCTGGGAAAAGAAGCTTTTGAGGCCTGAGAGGATGTCATCCATGGGGAACTCCCTTCAAAAGGCCTTCATCCCCGGGAAGGCGGCATGAAGGCCAAGCGGTCGGTTGAAGCGAATGACTGCTACCTTGCCCCCTTGTCGTAGGGGATGCCCTCTGCCTTGGGGGCCCGGGACTTTTTGCTGGTCAGGATCAGTACAATCATGGTAACCACATAGGGCAGCATCAGATAGATGTACTCACTGGAGCGTACCTGATCAAAGCTTGGCAGGAAGGGAATAGAGCTTGAATAGCTGCCGAGGATTTTAAAGAAGGCAAAGAACAGGGAGGCCAGCAGGATGTTGAGAGGTTTCCAGTTGCCGAAAATCATCACGGCCAGGGCCAGAAAGCCATAGCCGGCCACCTGGCTTTGGAAACCGCTGCCTGCTGCCAGCGTGAAGGCCAGCCCGCCGATGCCTCCAGAAAACCCGAGATGGTGACGCCGATGTAGCGCATGCGGTACACGTTGATGCCCACGCTGTCGGCCGCCTGGGGGTGCTCGCCGCAGGCGCGCAGGCGAAGGCCCAGGCGGGTTTTGTACATGATAAAGGAGGCGGCCAGCATTAATAGAAAGGCGATGGGTGTAGTCAGATAGAGGGACTTGAACAGGAAGCGGGTCCAAAAGCCGCTGCTGCTGACTAGCCCCACAGATTCGGCCGATATGCGCACCCAGTTGGGGATCAGAATGGTGGTATTGCCCTGGCCCTGGATGGCCCAGGTCAGCACCACGGCAAAGGCGGGGGACAGCATGTTCAGCGCCGTGCCGCCGATGGTCTGGTCCGCCTTTAGGTTGATAGAGGCAAAGGCCAGCAGAAGGGAATACAGTACCCCTGTCAGCCCCGCCGCCAGAATGGCCATCAGCACTGACAACTGAGGATACTGCGGGCCGAAGCCCGACAGGTCAAAGGCGCGCAGCACCAGGCAACTGATCAGCGCCCCGATCACCATGATGCCCTCCAGGGCGATGTTGATGACACCCGAGCGCTCGGAGAACATGCCGCCCAGCGCCACCAGCAGCAGGGGAACGGCAAACAGAATGGTTGCGGCCAGTATATCTGCCAAGATGTTCATGTGCTCTTCCCTTCCTGCGGTTCTTCCGCCGGCAAGGCGGATGCATCCTCGTTTACAAACTCATCGCCTGCCCTTTTCTTCATGATGCGGCCGATCAACTGCCGCATCAGCAACGAGAAGGCGCTCAGGTAGATGATGGCCGCGATGATGATGTCGATGATCTCCTTGGCGAACTCAGGCTGCAGCGCCTCGCCGCCGACCTGAATATAGCCGATGAAGAGGGCGCTCAAAATGGTGCCGAGGGGATGCGAGGCCGCCAAAAGCGCGATCGGGATGCCGTTGAAGCCCATG
>JAAZBR010000243.1 GCA_012513735.1 Clostridiales bacterium
ACCCGGTGTTTGTAAAGCCCGCCAACCTGGGCAGTTCCATCGGCGTCAGCCGGGCGACGGACTTCCGCTCCCTCAGCGATGCGCTGGAGCTGGCCTTCTCCTACGACCGGCGCGTGCTGGTGGAGGAGGCGGTGTCCGATCCCGTGGAGGTCAACTGTTCCGTGCTGGGCTATGACGACAGTGTGCGTGCCTCCGTGGTGGAAATGCCCATCACTGACGGTCAACTGCTGGACTTTGATGAAAAGTATCTGCGCTCGGGCGGCGCCAAGGGCATGGCTTCCCTGCGCCGGGTAGTGCCGGCCCCCATAGGTGCCGAACTGACCCAACGCATTCAGACACTGTCCAAGGAGGTATTCCGGGCGCTGGACTGCAAGGGCGTGGTGCGCATCGACTGGATGATTGACCCTGAAACCGACGGGCTGACCATCACCGAGATCAACGCCATCCCCGGCTCCCTGGCCTTTTACCTGTGGGCCCAGTCCGACCCGCCGTTACCCTACCGCCCGCTGATCGACTGCCTGGTGGAAATCGCGTTGAAGGCTCAGGCTGACAAGGATGAAAACGATTTTGCCTACCGCTCGGACATCCTGAAAAACGCCCACTTGTCCGGCAGCAAGGGCGCCAAGGGGGTCAAGGGATGAGCGGTGTGCACATCAGCGACTATGCGGGTAAGCGGCTTCACCTGGTGGGTATCGGCGGCAGCAGCATGTCCGGCCTGGCCGAAATGCTGCTGCATGCGGGCTATACGGTGCAGGGCAGCGACAGCGCTGAGGGCTATGCCCTGGCGCGCCTGCGTGGGCTGGGGATGGATATCCGCGCCGGTCACCATCCGCAGATGCTGGCAGGCGCTGACCTGCTGATTTACTCCGCTGCCATATCGCCCGCGGATCCCGAGCGCCTGGAGGCCCAGCGCCTGGGCATTCCCCAGATGGAGCGTGCCGTGCTGCTGGGCCAGCTTATGGAGGGCTACCGGCATACCCCCAGCATCTGCGGAACACACGGCAAGACCACGGTGTCCGCCATGCTGTCTCAGGTGCTGCTGGATTGCGGCAAGGACCCTACCGTGCACATCGGCGGCAGCCTGGACCGCATGGGGGGCGGCTCCCGGGTGGGGGGCAAGGATATTTTTGTGGTCGAGGCCTGCGAGTTCAACCGCAGCTTCCTCCACATGCCGCCCACCATGGCCATCATCACCAACATTGAGGAAGACCACCTGGACTGCTACAAGGATATTGAAGAAATCGAGGCCGTGTTCCAGCAGTTTGTGGCGCTGCTGCCTGCAGATGGCCTGTGCATCGGCCTCCAGGACGATCCCCGGGTGGTGCGGGTGATGCAGCGCTCCGGCAGGCGGTTTCTGACATTCTCCCTGGAACAGCCTGCCGACTGGACGGTGAGGCGGCTTGCCTACAGCGTTAGAGGATGCGCAAGCTTTGAGGCGGTGCACCGGAGCATTGTGCAGGGACATGTGGCGCTGCAGGTGGCCGGCAGCTTCAATGCGCTGCATGCGCTGGCGGCGCTGGCCGCTGCGGTGGAGCTGGGCTGCGACCCGGCAAAGGCCTGTGCCTCCCTGTCCGCCTTCGCCGGCGTCCACCGCCGGTTTGAACACACCGGCACCGTGCAGCAGATGGAGATGTATCATGACTACGGCCACAACCCGGCCGAGATGCGCAGCGCCATCGGCGTGGCCAAAATGCAGGGCAGGCGGGTGATCGCGGTGATGCAGCCCCATACCTACAGCCGGGTCAAGGGCCTGTTTCAGGACTACCTTACCTGCACCGGGGAGGCCGATATCACGCTGGTCACCGACATCTACGCCGCCCGCGAGGCGGACCCGGGGGACATCCACAGCAGCATGCTGGTGGAGGGGATGCGGGCAAACGGCATCCGGGCACATCTGACCCCCACCTTTGACGATACCGAAGCCTGGCTTCTGCAGCATGGACAGCCGGGCGACCTGGTGCTCACCATGGGCTGCGGCAACATCAATCTGTTGAACGACCAGATGCAGCGGCACTGGGACCAACATCACCATTTGGAGGGCTGAATGGCGAATAACCGCTTGAAACACATCCGAAACTTTTGCATTATTGCCCATATCGACCATGGCAAGAGCACGCTGGCCGACCGCATTCTGGAGCTGACCGGCGTCTACGAGCAACGGGAGATGGTGAGCCAGATCATGGATTCCATGGAGCTGGAGCGTGAGCGCGGCATCACCATCAAATCCAAGGCCGTCACCATGCAGTACACCGCTGAAGACGGACAGACTTATACGCTCAACCTGATCGACACCCCCGGTCATGTGGACTTCACCTATGAGGTTAGCCGTGCCCTGGCAGCCTGTGAAGGGGCGCTGCTGGTGGTGGATGCCACCCAGGGGGTGGAAGCCCAGACGCTGGCCAATGTCTACCTGGCACTGGACCATGACCTGGAGATCGTGCCGGTGATCAACAAGATCGACCTGCCCTCCGCCCAGCCCGATGAAGCCTGCCACGAGGTGGAGGAGACCATCGGTCTGGACACCCAGCATGCTCCCCGGGTGTCCGCCAAGATGGGCATTGGCATCGACCAGGTGATGGAGGCTGTGGTGCAGTATATGCCCCCGCCCGGCGGCGATGAAGAGGCTCCCCTGCAAGCCCTGGTGTTTGATGCTGTATACGATAACTATCGCGGCGCCATCTGCTTTGTGCGGGTGGTCAACGGCACGCTGAAGCCCGGCATGCGCATGCGCATGATGCAGACCGGGGCGGAGTTTGACGTGGTGGAGGTGGGCATCCGCAGCCCCGGCTATGTGTCGCAGGAATGCCTGCGCGCGGGCGAGGTGGGCTATGTGTCGGCCTCTATCAAGGAGGTGGGGGACACCCGGGTGGGCGACACCATCACCGATGCCGCCCGCCCCGCCGAGGAGCCGCTGCCAGGCTACAAGCAGGTGACGCCCATGGTGTATTGCGGCATCTATCCGGCCGACGGCAACGACTATGGCGCACTGACCGACGCCCTTGAAAAGCTGCGCATGAACGACGCCTCCTTGCACTTTGAACCCGAGACCAGCGCCGCGCTGGGCTACGGCTTCCGCTGCGGGTTCCTGGGCCTGCTGCACATGGAGATCATCCAGGAGCGCCTGGAGCGGGAGTTTGACCTGGACCTGATCACCACGGTGCCCAACGTCATCTACGAGGTACACAAGTCGAACGGTGAAACGCTGTTCATCGACAACCCCACCAACCTGCCCCCCGTGGGAGAGATTG
>JAAZBR010000244.1 GCA_012513735.1 Clostridiales bacterium
CCAGCCATTTTTGCAGATCATTCAATGTTTTCAGCTCACGCAAACACTTGCGAATCATCTTGGTTCTTGACCGCTGAATATCTTCAATAGCCCAGGCAAGTGCTTTCAATCGAATGTGTATGCTTTCGTCCTCACTGTGTACATTTTTTGCACGTGCAATCAAAGCACTATACTCCCTCGTTTTAGCCATCCCGCCCCCTCTTTCAAGCCGCAATTTCTGCAGTGTTCCAAAGGTTTATAATGGTCGTTTGTTCCTAATTCTTTCAACATCCATAGCCTCTTTATATAATTACAGGATCTGGGGGTTCTTGTTAATACCCGTTTTGTTGACAATTCGGCTATTCTTCAAAAGTTGCTTCCTGTCTTTGAAGAAGACACCGTGATTTGTATGCCGCTTATTCTGCACCCACGCAAAAAAGCGGCCCCCGAAGGAGCCGCCTTTTTGCGTAGTTCCGGTCACTATGCCCCTGCGGGGCATGGGCTGTGGTTACTCAGCACCCAGCACCTGTTTCCAGTCCTCCCAGGTGGCAATCTGGCCGCCGGTGGGCACGAACTTGGCGCCGATGTCCTCGTTAAACTCGGCCTCAACGGCGGTGCCGTTGATCAGCTTGTGCAGGGTCTGAACGCACTGGTAACCCATCTGGTAGAAATCCTGGCCGATGGCCACATCCAGCACGCCCAGCTCAAAGAAGGCGGGGGTGGTTTCGGCAAAAATGTCGATGGTCACGATCTTGCGGTTGGGGTCTGCCAACTTCCAGGCGTTGGTCTCGGGCATGGCGGAGGGGTCAACGGAATAGGGCCAACCGCCTGCCATGTACCAGGCATCGATCTTGTCGGCGTTGGCGGCGGTGTAATACTCAATGCCGTTGATGGCCTCATCCACGTTGTCGTTGCAGGGCAGGGAATACACCACCTCGATGTTAGTGCCCTTGATAGCATCGGCAAAGCCCTGCTTGCGGGCTTCGATGTCGTTGGCGCCGGGGATGCCCTCAAGCTGCGCCACGCGCACCTTCTCCAAACCACTGTCCTTGTACAGCTTGATCATGTACTCGCCGGCCAGGTAGCCCACCTTGTAGTTCTCGGTGCCCACGAAATATTCACGCTTGGAGTTGGGGGAGTCCACATCGTAGCAGATCACCTGAATGCCGGAGTCGATAGCTGCGTCGATGGCATCCTTCAGGGCGTCACCGGTGGTGCAGGAGATAGCGATACCATTCACATCGCCACGGTCGATCAGGCTGAGCACGATCTCATTTTGCAGCTCAGCTTCCGCACGCAGCGGGGATTGCCATTCCACGTCGATGCCCAGCTCCTTGCCGGCATCCTTGGCCCCTTCTTCTGCGGGCAGGAAAACAACGTTGCCCAGCTGCTGGCCGATCACGACCACCTTTTCAGCCAGGGCGGCGGATGTCAAGCCAAGGCCCAACACCAGAACCAACAGGATGGATAGAAGTTTTTTCATGTGATACCTCCCAATGTATTATCTACCGGGCGTTCCCCCGGCAAATTTCGAATATCGGTACAGAAAAACGGCAGTTGCTGACCGTTTCCCTCTTTTGCTTATCGGCGCGCCTTGCGCACCTGATCAATGGTAACAGCGAAGATGATGACCACACCCATCACCAGCGTCTGCCAGTAGCTATCCACCGACAGCAGCACCAGCGCGTTGCGCAGCACACCCATGATGGCGGAACCGATCAGCGTACCCACTACAGTGCCCACGCCGCCTGCCATGCTGGACCCGCCGATGACCACCGAGGCGATGGCATCCATCTCAAAGCCATTGCCGGCCGTAGGCTGCGCCACGCCCACCTTGGAGGCGTTGATGACGCCCGCAAAGGCGGCACAGACGCCGGACAGCACAAAGCACAGGATTTTCAGGTTGCGCGTGTTGACGCCTGAAATTCGGGTGGCCTCCTCATTGCCGCCCAGGGCAAAGATGCGCCGGCCGGTTTTGGTTTGGTTGCGGAAAATGGCAAAGATCACGGCAAACAGCACCATGAAGTAGATGGGGATAGGGATACCCATCAGTTGTCCCTGTCCCACCCACTTGAAGCTTTCCGCCATGCCGCTCACCGGATAGCCCTGGGTGAGGATATAGCAGATACCACGCACGATCTGCATCATGCCCAAGGTGGCAATGTAACTGGGCAACCGCAGGTACACCACCAGCAGCCCGTTTGCCAGACCGCAAAGACCGCCTACAACCATGCCGGCCAGCACAGCGGGCAGAAATGCCCAGCCGGATTTCATCAGCAGCGCTACCGTGACCCCCGCCAGCCCATAAATGGAGCCGATGGAGATGTCGATGTTGCCGGTCAGTATAACGATGGATACACCGAAGCCTGCAACAGCGATGGCTGAGAAGTTGCGCGCCGTGGACAGCAGGTTGCTGGTCTTCAAAAAGGCCGGCGCAGCAATGGAGAGGGCCACGCACATGATGATCAGGATCAGCAAGATGGTCAGCGTGGAGGCTGTAGAACTGTTTTTGTACCAGAGGCGGCGCTGGGCGCTTTGATTAGTTTGGCTCATGTTCTTCATCCCTTCAAGATACTGCCAGGCGCATAATTTCTTCCTGGGTGACGGGGCGATGGGTCAACTCGCCTTTGATGCGCCCTTCGTGCATGACGATAATGCGGTCGGACATGCCAATGATCTCGGGTAATTCGGAGGAGATCATGATGATGGCCACCCCCTGGTTGGCCAGCTCGCTCATCAGCCGGTGAATTTCCTTCTTGGCGCCCACATCAATGCCGCGGGTCGGCTCATCCAGGATCAGGATGTCGGGCTCGTTGGCCATCCATTTGGCAATGACCACCTTCTGCTGGTTGC
>JAAZBR010000245.1 GCA_012513735.1 Clostridiales bacterium
CGCAGATCCTGCCGCAGCTTGCGGTAAGAGAGGTTATCCTGCTCCTGTCGGGCAGGCAACTGCTGCCGCCAGCGTTCCTCCATCTGTTGCTGTGGAGCCAACAGTGCAAACTCCTGCTGATACAGGGCCTTGTTCAGGCGGTTATTCATTTTGTCCACACGGTTCTGCCGGCGCTCATCCAGCCATTTCTGTTCGGACTTTATGGTTTCCTGCGCCATCAGAATCTTGCCTTCCAGGCGTTCTACCTGTTCAAACAGGCGACGCCCCTCGCTGTTACCCCGCATATCTTCTTTCGGGGGATGGGAATCAGTCTTCTTCGCCATATGTATACAACCGCCTGTTCGCTTTTCTCTTTGTAAAGAAGTTTCTGATATCATCCGCCAGTTGCACCAAACCGCCGCGATAGAACATGACCACCAGGATAATGATGGTGCCGATGAGCACGTTGATCACCCAGGAGTTGTCGCGAAAGAAAGGAATATCCTGCAAGAAAATGGGCGTCAGACCAAACACGATGAAGCTGCCCACAAAGGTGCCGATCAGGCTGCGAGAACCGCCAATGAGCACAACTGCCAGAATGTTCAGGGAGAAGATAATGGTGTAGTTGCTTGGGGTGGAAAACTTGAAATAACTCATAAACAGCACACCGGCCAGGCCTGCATAAACGGTGGACAGCAGGAAGGCCAGCAGCCTGTACTTGAGCAATGAGATGCCCATGGCCTGGGCGGCGCTGCTGGAGTTCTTCATGGCCAGCATGGCCCGCCCGGTACTGGATTTGCCCAGGTTATGGGTCAGCATCATCAGGCCCACGGTAATGAGCACCAGCAAAATGAAGAACGCGCGCCGGGCATCCAGTGTTTTCATGTTGAACAGATTTTGGAAAATGGGATACAGCTTGATGCTGGAACCCATGGAGCCGTTTGTGAAATCCAGCCAGTTGTTAAAGATCTGGTAGAAAATCTCAGACAGGCCCAGCGTGACAATGGCCAGGAAAATACCTTCAATGCGCAGGCTGATGAAGCCCACGATCAGCCCCAGCACCAAGGACACCGCTAGCGCAATCAACACCACTACCAGGTAGGGCATGCCCGGCACCTGCCGGATGAAGTAGCCTGTGATGTAGGCACCCAAACCTACAAAGCCTGCCGTGCCCAGCGACGCCAGGCCAGCATAGCCCAACAGATAAGTGAAGCCATAGCCTACGATGGAGTAGATCATCACCGATGCAAAGCCGTTAAGCATGGAGGATTTGATGAAATCAACCCCCGGCACCATGGCCAACAGCTGCAGTGCGATCAGCAGAGCGCCAATCAGCAGAAAGCCTGTAAACGGGTGATTGCGCACTTCGCGCAATTTGTGGAAACGGTCTGTTTGATAAGCTGTTTGCATGCTACACCTTCTTGATGGTCTTCTTCCCCAGCAAGCCGTTAGGGAAGATGAGAATCAGCAGCAACACCACAACAAAGGTCATGGCGTTTTGCCACATGCCGGCGTTGGGGCCCATGATGCTGGTGTTACCTGCGAAGTTGTACACAAGCGGAATGATAACCGCACCAAGTATGGGGGCAGGAAAGCTGCTGAAACCGCCCAGCACACAAGCCAGAAAGCCATACACCTGCGCATTGCCCATCAGGTTGACGCTCAGCGGCGCGCCCGCAGCGGTGAAGAAAGCGCCGATGGTGGCCAAAGCCCCAGCCAGCGCCCAGGAAAAGGCCGTGATGACACGGGTGTTGACACCCAGCATCTGTGCCACTGACTCGTTAGCTGCAGTAGCGCGGACGCCCAAGCCCCACTTCGTATACTTGAGCGCCGCAAACACTGCCGCCAGCACAAGCGCCGCAATCACGAAAGCCATCAGGCCCATCTCGGTGATGTTGAACCTCATCCCCAGAAAGCTGAACTCCAGGATGCCCAGGGAAAAGCTGCGGCCCTGTGTGCTATTAATAATGATGCTGTTGAAAATCACAGGGGTCACGTTGACCAGGATCATCATCACACCCATCGTGATCATCTGCTTGCCGCTGGGAGTGATATGCCGCGCCCTGCGGATCAACACCACATCGACCAGCATGCCCAGCACAAAAGCGGACAGCGCGCCCAACAGCAGGCATATCCACAGGGACAATTCTGTCCACTGCAGAGCGGCCCAGGTGACAACAAAGGCGCCGAAGGTTGCGATGAGACCCTGCGCAAAGTTGGTCGTCGCCGTGGTACGGAAGATCAGCACGATGCCGATCGTCACCAGGGAATAGCGGCCGATCATCGGCAGGGAATTCAAGATGGTTTGGATGATGTCCTGTATGCTCATAGGCTGGCAGGCCCCCACTTAATGATGTTAGCTGCCCAGACATACCCAATGCCCGCGGCCAACATGCAAAGCACAGTTCCGTCCTTCACCTTACCCTGTTCCAGGGCCAGGTGCAGCGACAGGATCTGATCCACCTGGCCGATGTGGCCATGGTTTTCCAGATAGATGGACTGGTCTTCCGTGAGGCCCAGGTCTTTCAGGAACGCCATATAGGCCGAGCGCTTGTAGTGCAGGGAGGCCAGGTAGCCCAGGTCGCTCTGCTTCAGGCCCGAGCGGCGCAGGGATTCTGCGATGCAGGTGGCCCAGTTGGCAGCAGAAACCTCCTTGAGGCGATCCTTCATTTTCTCCGGCTCAAACAGCATCAGGCTGGTGCGGGCCTCTTCCAGGTTGTCCTTGGTGATGGGGTAGACCTGGCCGCCGTATTTGACGCCGGCCGAGCGGGCCAGGCTGCCGTCTCCGATGATGTGGGAGCCCAGCAGCAGGTTGCGGCCCAGGTTCTTCTGTAGCAGAATGGCCCCGCCACCTGCACCCAGGTCGAACATCATGGACATGTTGGAGTCCTGATAATTCACATAATCGCAGTTGCGGTAACCGCCCACCACCATGATCATGTTGATTTC
>JAAZBR010000246.1 GCA_012513735.1 Clostridiales bacterium
CGATATCACGCGCACAAAGAATCCATCGCCGCTGAACAAATGCGCAAGGGTGCTGCTCTCGATCATCCTTGATACGCCTTCCGTCGGCACCACAGTGGACACCAATGGCACCAGCAACAACAGCACGTAGACCAGCACGACACCGCGGCCCAAGCCGAAAATGCCCCCTGCCAGCCAGTCAAGCTGCCTGAGAATGGGAAAGTTCATGACATGACTGAGCAGGCTGAGCAACGCCGTAAACACAATATAGGCAATGGCAAAGCACGCCAGGTAGCTGAGCACCTGGATGGCGGCCGCAACGATGGTGTTGGATACATAGCTGTTGACCGTCGTGGCCCCCGTATGGGAGAAGGCCTGAGTCAGCAAGTTTTGCTGCAGCACGTCCGCCAAAGGCTTGGGCAGCTTTACCCCCTGCAAAATGCTTTCCACTGTGCTGGCGCTGATGCCAACAACCGATGAGGAGGCCAGGTCAAAGTCACCCACCCGGGCTACAGCATCCGTGTAGGTGGCAAAGAAGCTGGTGATGTCCGCATTGCCCAGCAGTGTATTGGCCAGCCGGGGGCCAAACACAAAGGCGGCGCCAATGGCCAGCAGCAATCCGGCCACGCTGGCTACCGTTTGAACAAAACCGTGATAGAATCCGTAGATCACGCTCATGCCGATCACAACCAGGATCACGATATCCGCAAGATTCATCGCTTCGTCCTTTCAATCAGGGCAAAGTAACAGCATACACTTCTTCGCCACAACTCACCAGGGCGACGCCGTTGGACAGCTTGCCCACGTATCCGGTGATGGGGTCCGGCATATTGGTCTGAATGGCTGAGAACCGCTGCGCCGAAAAGTCCGCCCGGTACAGGCTGTCGCTTGAGAAAGCAAAGACCGTATTCCCCTTAAGCCCTGCGCCCACACATACATCGGGCAGGGTATAACGGCTGTCGTGCTTGGCGCCCGATAACACGCGCAGCTCGGTGATCTGCTGCTCGTCGCTGGATTCGGACTCGGGGGCGAACAGCATGGTGGCGTCCCCGGCGCCTGTCGCACTATCGATCAATCGCCACCCATAGACAAGCTGCCGGGCAAAGGGATCCTGGGTACCGCGGCTGTCATAGATCTTGATATCGCGGGTGTTGATGACATGGAGTTTCTGACCGTAATACAGCACAGCATAGGTGATCTCCGCCCCAAGCTCCACCTCGCCCGTGTTCATGGCGCCCACACGGTACATGTTCATGACAGTCTGGGGCGCAACCCCTAAAACATCCAGCGCAGTGGTCCAGAGATACTCTCCGTTTTCAAAGAAACCCATGTCCAGGATCAGCTTGTCCTCGTACGCCACGGTCTCGGAGTCAACGGCCAGGCCATTGACATCCTTGACGATCAGAGAGGAGCTGATACTGTCACCAATCACAGCGGCCACATATTGTGTGCCCGCACGAGCAAACTGTATGTTGTCCGCCAGGCGATCGTTGAAGGTGGCACGACCATTCTTGTCCAGAATGTGCAGATGGCTTCCTACCCACGCAACAACCAGTCGGTTGGACACGCTGAACCCCGCATTGGGGCCCAGCACGTACTTCCAAAGCTCCGTGTTGTTGGCGTTCAGGCAAAACAGGGTGTTGCCATCGTAGTATAGCAGACGGTCATCAAAGGGCGTGACCTGCTGGGAAACGACGCAGCGAAGCTTGCGGGCAGAAAAACGCCGCGAGGAACCGCCAAATACGCCAGCCATGTACAGGATCAGCGCTATGGCCACCAGAATCGCGCCGATGACGAGATAGAACCTGGCCTTGCCCCGCTCACCCCGGGCGTAAACCTGCATGCGTTTCCTCCTGACAGCCCATACAATACCAATGCATTATACGGAGCGCCGCTTCATTCGTCAAACAGCCTGTCGCGCAGGATGTCAACCCTTCCTGTACATCGACATCAATGCAACAGGGTCAAAACAGTATAAGGAAGCCACGCCCCGCAACCAGCGAAGGCGTGGCTCCTCAGGTCAGCGATCAGCTATGCCGGTCCGTTCGGCGCCGGCGCAGTTCACCGGATGCATTGTCGCCCTGATTGGTGGGCGCATCTGTCGACTGCCCGGCCTTTGGCGTTTCAGCCGGCGTGGGTTTTTGCGGCTGCTGCACCGGGCGGTAGGGCGTTGTGCCCTGAGGTACAGCCGATCCGCTTGCCTGGGGAGGACGGTAGGGGCTCGTGCCTTGGTTGGGCGGCATTTTCATTTCATTGCCCTGGATGGGGCGCGGGATGTCTGCCGGCCGGTAGGCTGTGGTCCCCTGGCCGGCATCCGAAGCGCCGGCGGGCGGTTGCTGCCCGGGCTGTTGTGCCGGGCCGGGTCGCTGTTGTGTTCCCGCTGTTGGTGTGACAGGCGGGTAGACAGTCGTTCCATGGGGTCTGACAGGTGGTGCGTAGGGGTTGCCGGGCTGTTGGGATGCGCCCTGAGGTCCTTGCGGCGGACGCACCTGCTGCGTGGGCTGCTGCGCACCGGGCTTTGTCTGTACAGCGGAGGCACCCACTGTGGGGCGGCCTCCCTGCGCCTGGGCCTGCTGCCGGCGCTGGGCAGCCCGCTGCGCTGCTTTGCGCTGATTATCCTGGTATATGCGGTAGGCATAGTAGCCCCCGCCTCCCAGCACTGCAATCAGGCCAACGGCAAGCCATCCCACCGGGAAACCACCGCCCTCCGCCTTCTGCGGCGCCTCTGTACCCATGGGCCCAAAGGTTGCCAGGGGATCGATTGTGGCAGAGGCCTCTACAACAAACCCTCCCTCCGGTGAGGTAGACGCTTCGGGCGTAGAGATCGACTCCACCTCGGGCGTTGGGGTTGCCACGGGGCTGAACGGTTCGTAGGTCGCCTGGGCAAGGGCAGGGTTTTGCCAGACGCCTGTGTTGAAGTCCTCAACCGGTGTAATGGCCTTATTGCCAGTGACCGTGGTGCCGGTACTCGTGGCGCCTGTGGAGTTGGCGTTCTGGTAGGCAGGGCTCTGCAGGTAGCTGCTGAGCTGGTTCAGCGCCAGCACAGTGAAATAGTCCCCCTTTACATAGCCCTGGGTGCCCCCTTGGTTGATCTGGTACCATACGCCGTCCGGTTGCTGCACGGAGGACTGCACCAAAGCAAAGGCGTTCTTGTCCATCACCTTCAGGGCAACCGACTGGGTATTTGCCTCCTTGCGCAGCCGCACCTTGTCGGCCGTTACATAGCCGTAACTGGACAGGGTATTTTGCGTGACCGGAGCCAGGGTGCCCACGGGGCTTGGAGTAGGCTGACGAAGGGATGCGATGTAGTTATTGGTTTCCTCAGCCGTCAGCATTCTCAACTGATCGGCGCGTACATATCCATACCGGGCGCCATACTGAACCGTATGCCAGACACTTCCGGCATCGTATTCCTGGCCCAGCACCGCCACAATGGTGTTTTCAGGCAACCAGCTCTGAATCTGGGCGTTGGAGTTGAAGTGGGTCCGCATGGGCACATTAGGGCCCTTGGTCAGGGCATAGCCCGTTGTTCTGGGGGGCACAGCCGTTGGCGCTGGCTATGGGGTCACCTGGTTGAGCAGGCTGAGCTGGTAATCCGCTTCGGCCTTGTCGATACGGCGGATAGCGCTGTCGGGCATGTAGCCGGACTGAGAGGTGCGGATCACATCCACATGATCCCAGTTGACCTGGTCCACCGTCACCTGACCCCACAGATAGACCAGCGTACTCACAGGCAAGGTGGCCAAAATGGTTTCGTTATTGGCGCTGCTGGCGCCCGTGCGCAGATCGACCTGCTGGATGGTCAACCCATAGCCCTGAACAAATATAGGCGTTACCACAGGCGCCGCGCTGGGAGCTTGCGTCACCGGTTGCTGCGTAGGCTGGGCAGTGGGGTTGGGCGTAGCCGTTTGCGGAGCCGGTGTCACAGGCACCTCAGTGGCGGGGGCAGTTGTAGGCACCATCGTCTGCTTGGGCACCGGAGAAGTCAGGCTGGCCTGATACTGCTCGCTTTCCTCCAGGCTCATCAGGTCAAGGTATTCCGCCATCACATAGCAGGTGCGGTTGCGGGCAATCACCTGATACCATAGCTTGTCCGCCACCATATCCTGGGATAGCACCCACACCTTGTCGCCTGTTTTCAGGCGGAACAGGAAGGTTTTCGCAGTTGTTTCGGGTTCGGTGCGGAAGTTGACGTCGTTCTTGTTCACTGTTGCCCAGCGGTCAATGGGCATCCCCTCCGGGATAGGCGTCGGCTCAGGCGTCGGCACAGGTGAAGGCGAGGGTGTGATGCCCAGCAGCTTGTTCACCTCGTCATCTGTCAGCAGCTTGACAACAGTTTTCTTGATGAAGCCCAGCGTGCCGTTGATCTCACCATAGTACCAGATCTCATCCAGTTCGTTGACCGTTTCACCGGTGATATGGACCAGATCTTTGGTTGTCACGGTGGTGATCAGGTTGTCATTCTGAATGCGGGGTTCGCTGCGGAAGCTGACTGAATCGCTGTAGGGGTAGGCGTAGCGCTCAACAGGTGTGATGATATAGGGCGGTTTGGTAGGTGCCTCCGTGACCACAGCAGGAGCACGCTATACAAATA
>JAAZBR010000247.1 GCA_012513735.1 Clostridiales bacterium
GAGGAGGTCAGCATGGGCGATATCGTGTCGCTGAGCGGGCTGGAGGATATCTCCATCGGTGACACGGTGTGCGATCCCGGCCATGTGGAGCCACTGCCCTTCGTGGCCATTGGAGAGCCCACCGTGACCATGACCTTCTCCGTCAATGACAGCCCCTTTGCCGGCCGTGAAGGTACTTATGTCACCAGCCGCCACCTGCGGGCACGGCTGTACCGCGAGCTGCAGACCGATGTGTCGCTCCGCGTAAAAGACGGCGAAACGCCTGACAGCTTTGAGGTATGGGGCCGGGGCGAGCTGCACCTGTCCATCCTGATTGAGAACATGCGCCGGCAGGGCTATGAGTTTCAGGTGTCCCGGCCTGAGGTGCTGTACAAAACCATCGACGGTCAGCAGTGCGAACCCATTGAGCGCCTGCATGCCGACGTACCCCAGGCCTATGCGGGCGCCGTAATTGAGAAAATCGGCCGGCGGCGGGGTGTGCTGGAAAGCATGGCAGGTCAGGACCGGGTGCGGTTGGAGTTTCTGGTGCCCAGCCGGGGGCTATTTGGCTACCGCAACGAGTTTATGACTGACACCCGGGGCGAGGGCATTATGAGCGCCGTATTCCACGGCTACGAGCCCTACCGGGGCGACATCCCCCACCGCAGCGTGGGCAGCCTGGTGTGCTATGAGACGGGCGAAGCCACCCAGTATGGCCTATATGGCGTGCAGGACAGGGGCAACCTGTTCATCACCGCCCAGATGCCTGTGTACGCCGGCATGATCTGCGGACAGTCCAACCGGCCAGGCGACATTGTGGTAAATGTCTGCAAAACAAAGCATGTGACCAACGTGCGCAACTCTTCCGCGGCTGAAGACAGCCTGCGGCTGGTATCGGTGCGACCGTTGACGTTAGAGGAAAGCCTGGAGTTTATTGACGGGGACGAGCTGCTGGAGGTGACACCCAAGTCGCTGCGCATGCGCAAACGCGAGCTCAGCCACAACCAGCGCATGAAGGCCGCCAGCAGAAAAAAGCAGACGGAATAACCAAGGGTATCTTCAATGGGCGCTTCGATGAAAGGGCCCGTTATTTATATAGACAGGCAAGTGGATTTGTCTTTTGTGTACGATGATATAACTGAACACTGTGAAAGGCTTTGCGGTGGGGTGCCGGAGGGTGATGCGTGAATAGCTTTCAACTCAAACTGCTGGCCAGCCTGTGCATGCTGCTGGACCACATTGGCGTGGTGTTCTTTGAAGCGCGGCTGACAGCGGCAGGCTATGAGCTGCTGACCAACATGCTGCTGAACACTCCGCTGGCGGGGATCTCCCTGCTGTACACCGCCCTGCGGCTGATCGGCCGCCTGGCCTTTCCGCTATACGCCTACCAACTGGCGGAGGGAACCCAGCACATGCGGAACACCGGCCGCTACCTGCTGCGCCTGGCGCTGTTCGCCCTGTTGAGCGAACTTCCCTTCGACCTGGCGCTGCAGGGCGGCCATTTCACCTGGCAGGCGCAGAACGTCTACTGGACACTGCTGCTAGGGGCAGGAGCCATTTTTGCGTATCAGCGAACAGAGCAGTCCATATGGCTCAAGTGGACAGGACCCTTAGCCGCAGCGGCTACGGCCACCCTGTTGCGCACCGACTACGGATGGTACGGGGTGCTGGTCATCCTGCTGTTCTTCCTGACACGACAGGATAGCCAGAAGCGGGCCGCCTGGGTGGTGATCCCCCTGGCTATGCAGGTAACAGCGCCCCTGGCGCTGTTGCCTATTACGCATGCCAACGGTGAAAAGGGACGGGGATGGAAGTGGCCCTTCTATCTCTTCTACCCCGTGCATCTGCTGGCGTTGTATGCGTTGCGGCTTTGGTTGGCTCCCTAGCCACAGCGGGGGTAGCCGCGGGCTGAAGGTGTGCGATGAGCCCAAACAACTCCGGTTCTTCTCCGGCAGAATTGAGCAAGTTTAGGCAGTGTTTCGCTATCCTTCGGCTATCAAGTGCAAGAATTGACAGCTGTTTTTGTTACTGCTATAATGTTTTGAGAATGCTATAATATATATTATGTTCCGCAA
>JAAZBR010000248.1 GCA_012513735.1 Clostridiales bacterium
GGGTGGGGGATGAGGTGACGCTGTATGGCCGCACCTCATGGGGGGTGCTGCTGTCTGCCCAGCAGGTGGCGGGTTATATCGGCCACGAGGGGGTGTATCTGTACAGCCGCCTCAACCGGCGGGTGAAGCGGGTGTACATCAACGCCAGTACGGCAGAATAAAACAAATTTCCCCCTCATCAGGGTTGGCTGCAAGCCAGCCCTTTTCAATCCTTTCGGTTGTCAGTTCCGGCCTCCTTGGGTATACTGTCCTCATCAAAAAGGAGGATTCCATGAAAACAAAGACGCGTCTGCTGGCGGGCCTCACTGCCCTGTGCTTAGCCTTAGGGCTGATCATGCCCTTTACCCTGGCAGAGGACAGCCCCGGCACGCTGAAGATCAAGCTGTTCAAGGCCGGCAAGGCGGATGCCTTTCTGATCCGCACAAAAAACCACGCCGTGCTGCTGGATACCGCCGAAACCGACGATGCAGAGGATATTCTGGAATACCTGGCAGAAAAAAACGTGGAGAGGCTGGACATCCTGATTCTCACCCATTTCGACAAGGGCCATGCGGGCGGCGCGCCGGAGATTTTGAACAGCGTACCCGTGGACCGGGTGATTATGCCAAGCTATTACAGCGACAGCAAAAGCGCTCTGGCGCTGGAGGATGCCCTGGCGGCCAGCGCTGCCGTGCAGCAGCGCCTGACGGAGGACCTGGCCTTTGAGCTGGACGGCGTGCGGTTCCTGCTCATCACCGCCCGCAAGGATTTCTATGCCGAGGATACGGACAACGACTTCTCTTTGGTGACCCGTCTGTGGCACGGGGAAAACACCTTTCTGTTCGGGGCGGACATTTTGAACGAGCGTATCGATGAGCTGCTCAATAGCGGCGAGCCCCTGCAGAGTACCTTTTTGCAGGTGCCCGACCATGGCCGCAACCGGGACCGCACCGAGGCCTTCCTGCGCACTGTGGCGCCCTCCTATGCGGTGATCACCTGTTCGAAAAAGAACCCGCCCGCCGGTGCTGTGCTGGAGTTGCTGCGCCAGCTTGGCGCCCGGGTGTACCTGACCATGGATGGCGACATCGCGCTGACCAGCGATGGCCAGTCCATTACCTTCAAACAATAGGAGGGCTCTATGAAGGCATTGCTGATCGGCGGCACCGGTACCATCGGCCTTCCATGCGGAATGTTGCAATCAACCGATTTTATTATTGCTTTGCATGCACGGCTGTGTTAAAGTGAATAATGTAACATATCCCGCATAAGCGGGAGAGGAAAGAGAGAGGACATCACATGAAAAAGCTTATCGCACTGGCCCTCACGCTGATGCTTGCTTTGGGCGCCTTTGGCGCTCTGGCAGCGGACGGCAGCTTTGAGGGCACCGCCAAGGGCTTTGGCGGCGACATCAAGGCAGTGGTCACCATCAAGGATGGGAAGATCACTGACATCCAACTGACCGGAGACCAGGAGACCCCCGGCCTGGGCAGCGTGGCCATTGAGCAACTGCCGGGCAAAATGGTGGCACAGCAGCAGGTGGACCTGGACGCTGTGTCCGGCGCCACCGTATCCTCCAATGCCATTGAAGAGGCGGTCACCGCCGCCCTGGCTGCCGCCGGTATGAAGCCGGAGGACCTGACGGCTGTGGAAGTGGCCGCGCAGGAAAAGACGGCTGAAACGCTGGAGGCCGACGTGGTGGTCATCGGTGCCGGCGGCGCCGGCATGGCCGCCTCCATTTCCGCCCGGGAAAAGGGTCTGACCGTCATTTTGCTGGAGAAGATGCCCTATGTGGGCGGCAATACCACCAAGGCCACCGGCGGCATGAACGCGGCCGAGACTTCGGTGCAGAAGGCCCTGGGCATTGAGGACACCGTGCAGACCTTCATCGACGACACCATGAAGGGCGGCAAGAACGTCAACGACCTGACGCTGGTTACCAAAATGGCCACCGAATCGGCTGCCGCCATCGACTGGCTGGCTTCCATCGGCGCGCCCCTGCCTGAGGTCAGCTTCTCCGGCGGCGCCACCAACAAGCGCATCCACCGCCCCGAGGGCGGCGCCAGCGTAGGGCCCTACCTGGTAGAGAAGCTGCAGGATCGCCTGCTGCAGGATGGCGTACAGTTGATGCTGAACACCAGGGCCACCCATATCATCATGGAAAACGGCAAGGCGGCGGGCGTGCAGGCTGAGAGCGAAACCGCGCTGCTGACCATCAAAACGAAGGCTGTTGTGCTGACCACCGGCGGATTTGGCGCCAATGAGGACATGCTGGTCAAGTACAAGCCTTCCCTGAAGGGCTA
>JAAZBR010000249.1 GCA_012513735.1 Clostridiales bacterium
AGAATGTATTTTTCCTTGGAGGAGGGGGCCTTGGCCATCTCTTCCTGTTTCTTCTGATATTTTTCTGCTGTATTGCCCAATAGCGCGTAGGAGGCGATCTTGGATTCCTCCACGCCCGGCTGATTGAAGGCATCTATGTCCAGCAGCTCGCCGGCATAGGCAGTGACCAGCATGAAGAAGTACAGCAGTTGCCCGATCGTATGGGCGTTGACCACCGGCAGCGTGATGGTCTGGCTCATGCGTCCGGAGCGTAGCAGCGCGTATTCGGTCCCCAGCCGCTCGGCTTCTATCAGTTGGTTCAGGCTCTTCCCGCCCAGGAAGGCAACGTCCGGAAACTCCTCACACCCATGGGGGATGTCTACATTGCTGCGGAATCCCTCCACCTTGAGCAGCGTGATCACCTTATCGTAAGGGCCTTCGGTGTATAGCTGCAGTTGGCTGTGCTGATCGGTCACACCCAGAGACTTGACCGGCGTTTGCCCAACGTTGACCGCCATACCCTTGCGGGTGACGTTCTTACCCAGGCTTTCGGCCCAAAGCTGACAGAACCAGTCCGCCATATACTTCAGACTGTCGGCGTAGGGCATCACCACATGGATGTTGATGCCCATGTCCTCCATGAGGATATATTGCAGAACTGCCTGGAACAACGCCGGATTCTCCCATACGTTAGAGGATACACAGTTCTGATCCATGCACTTGGCGCCGCTGAGCAGCATGCGGATGTCTATGCCGCATACCGCCGCCGCCAGCAGGCCCACAGGGCTCAGCTCGCTGAAACGGCCGCCGACGGATGAAGGGATAATGAAGTGCTTGAAGCCTTCCTTCTTCGCCAGCTTGATCAGGTTGCCCTTTTCCTTATCTGTGGTGGCGATGATATGTTCATGCCATTTCTCACCGACTTCTTTCTTCAGCAAGTCGGAGATGATCAGATACTGGCTCATGGTTTCGGCGGTCGCGCCGGATTTCGTGATGATGTTGAAGCAAGTTTCTTTAACGTCGATCACATCCAGCAGGGCCGCCATCCGCTCGGGGTCGATGTTGTCTTCCACGTAAAAGCGCGGCCCGCTGCGCTTATCATCCGGCAGGTCGTTGTAGTGCAGGTGGCACAGCGCTTGGTGTACAGCAATGGGACCCAGTGCGCTGCCGCCAATGCCCAGCACGACAAAGGTCTTAAAACGCGCCCGGATTTGCTTTGCCTTTGCTTCGATATCATCAACGATTTCCGCCTGGTTGTATGGCAGCTCGGTCCACCCCAGCCAGCCGGTGCCACGGGTAGCCTTGACCGCTTCAAAGGCCTTTTCTGCCTGCGGTGCATAGGCGTTGACCGTCTCAGGGGAAACACCATACCGGTCGCCCACCACATCGCTCATCACACGGCTGACGTCCATCTTCAACAAGGGAGTGAAGCACTGATTGCATTCGCTCATAATTCCACCTCCTATTTTCTTCATTATAGCATGTTCAGTATCTTTTTGGAATGAAAGACGATGATTGTACACGGCGTTCCTGGCATTGGCTGACATGGACTTGGGGTGCCTTCCTGTGCTATGATAATGGGCAATTTGACGAACCGGAGGAGACCTTTGGACAAGCAACTTTCCCAGCGGCTGGAGCAGCTTCTTGATCGTGTAGAAAAGCCTGCCCGCTATATCGGCGGAGAGATGAACACGGATGTCAAACCGCGCGATCGGGAGACCGCGGCATTTGCCTTTTGTTTTCCCGACACCTACGAGGTTGCCATGTCCCACCTAGGGCTGAAGATCCTGTATGCGG
The DNA here is from genome assembly GCA_012513735.1 of Clostridiales bacterium. Classification (GTDB taxonomy): domain Bacteria; phylum Bacillota; class Clostridia; order Christensenellales; family Aristaeellaceae; genus UBA1038. Next base: position 1,777 of record JAAZBR010000249.1, read on the forward strand.
TTATCAACAGCCAGCCGGATATGCTGTGCGAACGGGTGATGATGCCCTGGTATGATATGGCTGATCTGCTTCGGCAGCAGAAGCTGCCGCTGTGCTCGCTGGAAAGCCGTACCCCGCTTCACCAGTTTGACCTGGTGGGGTTTACCCTGCAATATGAGATGAGCTTTACCAACGTGCTGGAAATGCTGGATCTGGGACAGATCCCCCTGCGTTCGGCGGACCGCGGCGAAGAACTGCCTATTGTGATCGCGGGTGGGCCCTGTGCCTTCAATCCGGAGCCGCTCGCGCCTTTCATCGATGCGTTTCTGGTTGGGGACGGTGAGCATGCCATTGTGGAAATCACGCGCCTGGTCAAGCAGATGCGGCTGCAATCGGCGCCGCGGCAACAGATCCTTCGCGCCCTGGCGCAGGTAGACGGCTGCTATGTGCCATCCCTTTATCAGGTGGATTACCTTGAAGATGGTAGGATGTCAGGTTTTACAGTCCTTGAACAGGAGGCGTCCCTGCCGGTGCGCAAGCGCTTAGAGCTTGATCTGGATAGGCTTCCTTTTCCGGATACCATCCCGGTGCCTTATACAGAGATCGTGCACGACCGCATTGCTATCGAGATTATGCGGGGCTGCACCCGCGGTTGCCGTTTCTGCCAGGCGGGCATGCTGTAC
>JAAZBR010000250.1 GCA_012513735.1 Clostridiales bacterium
CATTTGGGTCTTCCTGGCCGGGCTCCTTCTCCCACACGGGATTGGCGGGGTCCTTGCTGGTGAGCGCAATGTCGGCTTTCACCTCTATGGGGGAGATCTTTGTCCGGGCTTCCGCGCTGTAGCCAGGGAAATCAGCGGCGCCCGTGCGGATGTCGGGGGCCTCCGTGGCCCGGGCGATGTGCATGGGCAGCTTGCTGACGATGCGCTCTCCCCTTGCCAGCGCCTTGTCCTGGGTCAGATAATAGCAGGTGGATGCCCGGTAGATGGGCATGTAGATATCCACGCTGTCCCGGTTGAGAAGCACATCGGGCAGCGGGCGCTCAAACTCGGTAAAGCCGATGTAGCCGCCGCTTTCCTGGGGCTGGTAATCGCTGACGGAGGGGTTGATGTAGGTGTTTTCGTCATAGTAGGCGCCGTCGCCCAGGTACTGGCTGAAAAGCTGGAACCAGGCATAGCCGTCCCGCCCGATCCTCTCCTCTACCTGGGCCCAGAAGGCATCGCCCACCAGGGACTTCAGGCCAAAGGCAACATCCTGGGTGCGGCCGTGGTCCTCATAGGCAGCCAGCTCTGCGGCGTCGGGCTTGCCTTCCAGCAGCTTGCCCGCGGTGGTTTTGCCGGTGACGGTGTAGCTGACATACAGGGATTCGCCGTCATAGTAGCCTTGTTCCAGGGTGAAGGTGGTTTCGGGGAATTCGCCCTCGGCCGGCAGGGTGATGCTTTGCTGACAGGTGTCGGACAGGGTTTCCAGCTTTTCCATTTTATCTTTGTCGTGGGAGTTGCCAGCCAGTTGGCCAAACACGCCCAGGCCCGCGGCGATGGCCACCGCAATGGCTGCCAGCGCCAGCACCATGGCCAGCACCAGCGAAAAAGTAAGCTTCTTCTTTGTCATGGGGTTTTCCTCCTGTGTGAGTTGAAAGAGGAGGGCGTCCCGGCGCTGTTCAAATCCCGCCGGCAGAGGGGGCTGATGCCGCTTGATCTGCCGGATGATGTCGTTTTCACGCATGGGCTGCTTCCTCCTGTTCCAGTTGTTGTTTCAGCAGTTTCAAGGTTCGGCTGATGGTCACGGATACGCTGCCCCGGGGCAGCCGCAGGATGCGGGCGATCTCCTTCACCGGCATGTCCTCCCCGTAGCGAAGCTGCATGATCAGCCGGCTCTTGGGCGGCAGCCCGGTCAGGTAAGCCCATACGGGGGTTTCTTCCCGGGGTGTCTCCGGTTGAAAGGCCTCCATGTCCTGGGCGGCATATTCCCGCTGGCCCCGCCTCAGCATGTCGTAGCCGGCGTTCACCGTGGCCCTGATCAGGTAGGCCCGGATGGCATCCCACGACCGGATGCGGTGTAGCCCCTGGTAGCAGTTGACGATGGCGGTGGATACGGCGTCCTCGGCGTCGGCGTTGTTTCTCAGCAGGCTCCAGGCCGCCCGGAACATGGCGGGGGAATGCGCCCGCACAGCCGTTACAAACCGCTCATCCTGTTCAAGCTTGATGGTCACATGACACTCCTTGCATTGATATCGCGATACATCTATTAGACGGTGCAGGGGCGGGTTTGGCAACATGATATGATTATTTGTATGCTGTCCTTCTGTAAACTGCTGGTAGGGGAGCGTCATCGTGGGTAAGGAATAACAACAATCTTTCCGCATGTGAACACATCATCGCGGTGGTTGTTGGCTCCCTGCTATGTGGAAGGTGCGGTCGGCGTGGCGCCACCACGCCTCCCTTTTCTGTTGCTTGTAATGGAGCAATAGCCCATCACTTTGCGTGCTATGGATGCAGTTCCATCGTATTCAGCGCGTAGCGAAACCGCGCACACCTGGGGTGCGCGGCTTCCTCTGGGTGTTCGATGACGCAGACAAAGCTTCTGCCTTCCGACTGAAGACAGATGACCTGGCTCACCTGCCCCTGCCGATAGGCATAGAAGCCGGCCTTGCTTTCCATTGGATAGCGGGGCAGCAGGAAGTCCTCCGGGCCATCCCACATGCGGACATGGGCCTACCGGGCATCAGGACTGATGCCATACACGGTGACAAGGGCGCCGTCCCGGTACTTGCCCACCACAGTGGCATCCAGGCCGGGGCTTTTGTGCAGGTTCAGCCAGCATCCGGGCTGCTGTTGGCCACGATCATTTCGGGCAGAAAGGGCGCTCCCTTCTGAAACGGCTGCCCGGGAAGCAGGTTGTCTCCAAACACATACCCTCACTGGCTGCGGAACCGGACCTGCACCCACTGCTGATGGGGATCGGACAGGCAGTGCACCTCCAGGCCTGGGTAGTACCAGGCCATCACTGCGGCATCCGCTGAGGGGCCGGCCCTGAAGGCTACCATGCTGTCCTCCTGGCTGGTGAGCAGGGCGGTACCATAGGTTTGCTCGGCGTTTCGGGTGTTCAGGTATGCAGGGGAAGAGCGGTCGCTGCCGGGCGCGCCCTGTTGTGAAGCCAGGGCCGTGCTGCACATCGCCATTAGAACAATCAACAGGGTGAAGCCCGTTTTGAAGAGCGTTCTCAGCTTCATTTTCTCATCAACCTTTCCCGGCATGTTTGCCGGTTCTTCCGGGCCGGCGTTTGCAATGGTACAACCATATCAACGAAACAGCGGGGCCGTTTCATTCGTCTGCTGCCAACAAAAGGCTTTTACAGGGCTTTTGTGGAGTGTCTTAAAATGCACGGGGGCAGCCGCTTGCTTACGATACAGGCTGGACAGAAAAAATAAAGGGAAGGCTACACTGACTGCGGCCTTCCCTTTGCTATGAGCAGCGCACTATTTGCCCGATATCACGATGCCGTCCACCGCAATCCAGGGGAGCACGCGCCAGCCGTCCTGAACGGTTTCCCGGCTGATGCCGCGGACGTGGTTCAGCATATCGCCCAGGTTGCCGGAGATCATGGTCTCGCTGACGGCGGGGCCTACCTGGCCCTTTTTTATCAGAAAGCTGTTCTTGGCCACGCCGGAGAAGTCGCCGTTGCTGGCCGGGCTGCCGCCGGAGAACCGGCTGACCAGCAGGCCCCTGTCGATGCACCGGAGGATGTCTGCAAAAGATTGATCGCCTGCCGGCATGATCACGCTGAAACTGGCGCTGGGCGCAGGCGGCAGACCGATTTTGTTGGCAACATAGCTGGACAGCATGAACTGCTGGAGCACGCCATCTTTGATCAGATCGTAATCCTGGCTCAGCCGCCCGTCGTCCAGATAGCGTTCGCCGCATACGACGGCGGGGTCATGGGGCGCAATGCGCAGCGTCAGGCGCTGGTCGGCCACCCGGGCGCCCAGCTTGTCCTTCCAGGGGCTGGTGCCGTCCAGCAGGCCGCCATCCCCCGCGAAGGTGGAAATCAGGGATTCCAGAATGTCGGCTGCGCAACCCGGGGTGAAGACCACCGTCCCCTCGTACTTGTCCTCAGGAGCCACGGTGTCGATCTGCCGCCCGATGTCTTCAAGGGTCTGGCGCAGATCGGCCAGCTCAATGAAAGGCTTTTCCAGGCTGTCGGTTGAAAAGCCAGTGAAGTTGAAGGAGGAGGTTTTGTCGCCCTCATGGCCGCTGACCGTGATAAACAGCCCATAATCGCCTGCCAGGGTACGGTAGTCGGCCCCCAGATTGTTCAGGTAGACGCTTTCCACCCGATCGTGGGAGACGATCATCTGCTCCACCATCACCTTGGGATATTCCTGCTTGATGGTGTCCAACAGCTCCCGGGTGCGCTGGAACAGCTTCTCCGTGTCACCCTCCGGGGTACCCTGGGTAAAGCGATCCTGTGTGCCGGGGTAAAGCTGCCAGGCCTCGTCCGGGCTGGCGCTCTGGGCGGAGAGCAGGCAATCCTGCACGGCCTTTTTGATGCCTTCCCCGCTCAGGTCATTGCCGGCCACCTTGCCGCGCCTGTGATCCTTGATGAGGGTCAGATCCAGCCCCTTGTCAAAGGTGGTGCGCAGCAGACTGAACCTGCCGCTGTCCACGGTAAACTCCCGCTTTTCCGATACCCGGGCCCGGGCGCTGCACATCCCGGCGCCGGTGTCTGTCAGCCCGCTCAGGGCCAGGGCTGCCGCTTCATATGTCGTCATATTACTTGCCTCCTATGGTGAGCCTGCACTTGAGCTCCGGGCCGCCGAGGCCCACCGGCATCATCTGCTTTTTGCCGCAGAAGCCCGAGCTGTTCCAGCTCATCTGATCGCTGACCATGGTGACGGATTTGAGCATCTCAAAGGCGACGCCCGATATGGTGGTGTCGCGGATGGCGCGCCCCAGCTTGCCCTGTTTGATCTCATAGCCCATGGTGATGCCGAACATGAATTCACCCGTGCTGTCCGCCTGGCCGTTGCCGGTATGCAGCAGGTAGTAGCCGTCGTCCACCGAGGCGATCATGTCGCTCAGCTTATCCTGACCCGGGTGCACGGCGGTATTGCGCATGCGGATCAGCGGCTCATCGCTAAACAGCCAGGCCCGGGCATTGCCTTGGGGGGCCATGCCGAAGTGCTGGGCGCTCTGGCGGTTGTGCATGTAGCCCTTCAGGATACCCCGGTCGATCAGCAGGGCATCCTGTGCCTCCACGCCCTCATCATCCACATAGACGGGCAGGGGGGCGGTTTCACCAAAGGCGCTGTGGGCAAAATCGGTCATGGACACCAGCTCGCTGGCCACCTGTTTGTTGAGCATGGGGCCGGCCACCGAGCCGCCCAGCACCAGGTCGGCCTCCACCGTGTGGCCCACGGCCTCATGGGCCAGCATGCCGGCCAGCTCGCCGGCCAGGATGACCGTGTGCTGCCCTGCCCTGGCGTAGACGCCCTCGCGCTTTTGCATCAGCATCTGATAGAGCTGGTCGATCGGCTCGTGCAGATCCTTGGGATCGGTGAACCGGGTATCGAAGGTGCCCCGGCCGCCAAAGGGCTGAAACACCTCCACGGGTGCGCCGTCTGCTGCGTTGGCGCTGAGGAACACATACACATAGCTGCGCGGCGCCAGGATGTGGCTGCTCAGGCCGTCGGAGGTGGTGAGCAGCTTTTCCATGCTGTCGCTGGATGTGATCAGCGTACGGCTCTCCAAGTTAGGGTAGGTTTTTTGGATGTGCTCATCCAGCTCGGTCAGATAGTCGATATAGTGTTTCTGGGGCAGGTCGGTGAAATCGGGCTGTCTTGGCCCTTCGCCCCGGCGGATTGCGGGCAGTGGTTCTGCGCCCCGGCCGGCATGGCCGGCCAGAAAGGCGGCGTTTTCCGTGGCGCTCTTCAATACCTTGCGCACGGCGTCATCGTTCAGCTCCGCCGCCGAGGCAAAGCCATAGATGCCGTCCTGGTATACCCGGGCGCCCACACCCTTGGTGTCGGTGCGCATGTTGGTGACCAGGTTGCCCTTCAGCAGGCTGACCTGTCTGCGCAGGTTGCGCTGGGCCCTCAGCTCGGTACTGGCGCCCGGCGCAAAGGCCTCCCGGTGGCGGGAGATCATATCAGCTAACAAAACGCTGCCCTCCTTTGTTCCTTAACTCGTGAACAGTATACCCGCCGCGCCTGGAGAGCGCAAACGGGTAAGTGCTGGTGGATGGGCCTGGTGATAACGGCTCTTTGCATGTGCATTGCAACAGGCCATGCCACAAGTACAGCATGATCATATGAAAAGCATAGAAAAACAAGGAAGACAGCAAAGGGTATCCCTTTTTGGCGTCTCCCCGCTTGCTGTCCCTAATTTCGCAGATTATCTATCCAGCAGGCTGTTGCAACTTAAGGAAGCAGATCCGGATATTCGCTGAACAGGGGATAGAGGATGGGCTCGTCTTCTTCAATCTGGGGGAAGCGGCCCACCTCGTCATAGAAGCGGTTGTCCACATTGTCATCATTCATCACCGACACCTCGCCGATCA
>JAAZBR010000251.1 GCA_012513735.1 Clostridiales bacterium
CAGTACCTGACCCAGTATGTGGACAGCTACCTGTCGCCGCTGGCGGCGGCAGTACGTAAGGAGGGCTTTGGCCCCCTTGTGCGCTATCTGGAAGACCTGTATGAAACCGAGGAGGCATCGGACAAGCTGCGCATCACCCAAGGGGAGAACACGCTGCAGGTTCAGATTATCGCCTGCCCGGCCATCGCCTACATGAAGAGCACCGGGTACCAGCCCTCGCCATGGTATGCCCAGACGGTATCCACCCTGTACCAGCGCCTGGCAGAGAATGCCGGTCTTCGCTTTCATCTGGACAGCTACCAGGAAGAGACCGGGGCTGCCAGCTTCCGTTTTGAAAAGGAGGTGCAGCCATGATTTCTTGTACGGAGTTTATCCCCGCCTACTCGGAGCTGTTCAAGTTTATTGAGGAGCGGGAAGGCTATGAGGGCGTTGTGGCATACTGGAACCAGATTTCCGATGAGTATGTGGAATACCGCCTGGGGGAAGAGGTGCGCAAAAGCGGTCTTGCGGGTTGCTATGATTACTGGGCCAAGGCACTGAACGAAGAGGCGGCCGACTTCACCATGACGCTGGATGAGGAGAACGGGGTTTTCGAGGACGTCATGCACTCCTGCCCTTCCAAGGGTCGCCTGCTGGAGTTCACCCATATGGAGCCCTATCCCCGCTACTGCGACCACTGCGACGTGCTGTACCGGCGAGTCCTTGAGAGGTTTGGCTTCGTGTGCACCTATCAGCTACCCAGGCCAACGGAGAAGCACTGCAGCATGCTGGTTTTTGACCCGAAGGTGGCCGACCCGGCAAAAATTGTTGAGGCGCTGGAACAGGAAAAGGAACGAAATGCCCTGCTTGAGCGGGAGCGCCGGCAAGGCTGACCGGCTGATGGCGGTGACCGCCAAATAAGGAGCGCCATGACAACGCAACAGGATTTGCGGGGGGTGATCGTCGCCTCCATTACGCCCATGGACCGCGCGGGCAAGCTGGACACGGGCGCCATCCGCCGCCTGATGGCCTACTATGCAAACAGCGGTTTGCGCGGGGCTTTTTTTCCATCCTCCAGCGGCGAGTACTTTGCCCTGACAGCAGAGCAGCGAGGGGCCTGTGTGCGTGAAGCTGCCCGCCATAAGGCAGAGGGCTTTGCCCTGCTGGCCAACATTAGCGAGGGCAGCCTGGCGGCCGTGTGGCAGAATGCCCGGCAAATGGCCGATGCAGGCGCAGATGCCCTGGTGCTGATGCCCCCGCAGTTCCATCACCACACCCAGGACGAGCTGATCCGCTTTTTTACGGAGGCGGCGGACGCATCCCCGCTGCCGTTGATTTTGTACAATCACATGACACGGCTGCCCTCCCGGCTGGACATTTCTACCGTGCTGCGGCTGAAGGAGCATCCCCGCATTGTGGGGCTCAAGGACACCCACAATGACGCGGCCCGCCTGATGGCCCTGAGCACCCAATTGGATCCCGGAGAGGACTTCCTGGTGTTTACCGGTGGTGACGGGATGGCAGGGTTCGGCTCCCTCTACGGCATGGAGATGCTCAATGCCCTGTGCGCCATTCGCCCTGATCTGTTTCTGCAGATCTACGAAAAGGGCCGGGCAGGTGATATCGGGGAGGTCAGCCGCCTGCAGCAGCGGGTCAACCGACTGGCAGGCATCTTCACCTGCCTCAGGGGCGGCGCCGGCAGCGCTGTGCTGTTCAGCCAGAGCATCAAGGGCGCCCTTCACCTGAAGGGGCTGTGCGATACCTGTGCCGTGCAGTTGGGCAGTGCGCTGGACGATGTCGAGCTCAAGCAGATTGAACGCATATTGAATACAGTGGACGAATAATACGCCGGGAGGATAGCAGTGGCGCTGGTGACCAACGACTACCGGGTGGATTTCTGTGTCATAGGCGGTGGCCTGGCAGGACTGTGCGCGGCCATTGCGGCGGCGCGGCAGGGCGCCAGCACCCTTCTGATGCACGAACGGCCGGTGCTGGGTGGCAACGCCTCCAGCGAAATCCGCATGTGGGTAAGCGGGGCGCATGGAGAGGACAACCGCGAGACGGGCATCCTGGAAGAGATCATGATGGAGAACCAGTACTACAACCCGGACAAGAACTACTCCATCTGGGACAGCATCCTGCTGAACAAGGCCTGGCAGGAACAAAACCTCACATTGCTGCTCAACTGCTCCTGCATGGAGGCACAGATGGCGGGTGACCGCATTGCCTCTGTCACAGGTTGGCAGATGACCACCCAGCGCTTCTGCCGTGTGGAGGCTACGCTGTTTGCCGACTGTTCGGGGGACAGCATCCTGGCCCCTTTGACCGGCGCACAGTTCCGGCTGGGCCGGGAGGCCAGGCAGGAGTATTCCGAGAGCATTGCCCCCAAGGAAGCCGACCGTTTCACCATGGGGTTGAGCTGTCTGATGCAGGCCGAGGAAACCGACCGGCCACATACCTATGTGCCCCTGCCCTTTGCGGAGGAAATTGGCCCGGATGATCTGGTTCACCGGACGCCCAACCTGCAGGATGTGGCGGAGAACTTCTGGTATCTGGAGTTGGGAGGAGAGGCTGATAGCATTGCGGATACCGAGCGCATACGGGATGAGCTGATCCAGCTGAACCACGGGTTGTGGAACTACCTGAAAAACGACCCTGCCCTGCGAAAACAACATGAAAACTGGCGGCTGGATTGGATGGCTGCCTTGCCCGGCAAGCGGGAGAGCAGGCGATATATGGGCCCCCATGTGCTGACCGAGCACGATATCCTGTCGGAAGGCGTTTTCCCTGATGTGGTGGCCTATGGTGGCTGGACCATGGATGACCACCACCCCGCCGGCTTTCGTACCAAAGAGCCGCCCAATGTGTTCCATCCGGCGCCCTCGCCCTATGGCATCCCCTTTGGGTGCCTGTATTCCATCAATGTGCCCAACCTGCTGTTTGCAGGGCGCAACATTTCCGTCACCCATGCGGCGCTCAGTTCCACCCGGGTGATGGGTACCTGCGCCCTGCTGGGGCAGGCGGTAGGTACTGCCGCGGGGCTGGCCATCCGGCACCGCTGCCTGCCTGATGATATCGCGGCACAGCACATGGATGAGCTGCAGCAGACCCTGCTGCAGGACGATTGTTTTCTGCCGGGGGTGCGGCGCAAGATCAGCGCCATCTGCCAGGGGGCCGTCCTGACAGGGGACGGGGAAGGGCTTGAAAGCCTGCGGGATGGAGTGGACCGGCCGCGCCCCGGTGATGAACATGCCTGGCGGGGGCGCTGCGGCGACCGCATCAGCTACAGCTTTACGGTTCCCTGCCGTGTGCGCAGTATCCGGCTGGTGATGGACAGCGACCTGAACCGCCGGAGCCTGCCGGCGCTGGAAAGCCGGTTGAAGCGCGGGATGTTTCACAACCGGCTGCTGGGCAGGGAACCGGCCCATCCGCCCACCACGCTGTTGAAGGCCTACCGGGTTACAGCCAAGTTGGCCGATGGGCACACCGTGACAGTGTTGCATGAAACCAACAACATCCACCGCTTGCGCAAGCATGCGGTGGACGTGCCGGGCTGCATGGGCCTGACCCTGGAGTCGCTGATGACCTGGGGTAGCGATCTGGTGCGCCTGTTTGCCTTTGAGGCGGGGGAGTAGCTTCACGCACCGCCATATGTGTCCTATCTCTGACGCACTGTAACCTCAGAGATTTACCGGGAATTTTCTTAGGTTTCCACTACTTAAGTCTGATCATTGACTGAGGATATACAAGATGACCGTTAGCAATAAAATGATTGTTCGTTGCGTTTGGGAACACAATAACAATGATAGTCTGATTTACTCAAGTAATGTCATTGGTGCTTATTCCCGTGGCGCCTCAAAAGAAGATGCGTTACGAAAAATGCCGACTGAAATTGAATCATTTTTTCTTTGGGAAGAAAAGCTTCCGCCACTTTCCATAGAAACATTAATCACTCAGGAAAATGCAACGGATGTATGCATTAGTGATGCAGACAGTGAGGTCCTATTTGAGACGGAAAGAATGGACTTAACATATTGAAGAGTATCAACGATTAAAGACTCTTGTACTCAAATCAGCAAATGATTTTTTTAAAACTGTACGA
>JAAZBR010000252.1 GCA_012513735.1 Clostridiales bacterium
TGATCGGCGAGGTGTCGGTGATGAATGATGACAATGTGGACAACCGCTTCTATGACGAGGTGGGCCGCTTCCCCCAGATTGAAGAAGACGAGCCCATCCTCTATCCCCTGTTCAGCGAATATCCGGACCTGCTTCCCTAAGCTGTAGCAGGCTACGCCTGCTGGTTCCGGCATACATCCAGAAAGGTCAGCACATTTTCGGTGGGTATATCACTGGGCATGGCGTGGGTCGGCGCAATGATGTACCCACCGTTTTTTGCGAGCACGTCAATAATATGCTGCATTTCGGCCCGCAGCTTTTCAGGCGTTGCGAAGGGCAGAAGGGTCTGGGTGGAAATGCCGCCGAAGAAGGTGATCGCATGGCCATAGCGCTCCTTGAAAAAACGGATGTCATAAATTTCCGGCTGAAAGGTGTTGTAGATATCCAACCCCATCTCTACCAGGTCGGGAAACACCTCTGAACAGTCCCCGCAGCTATGTTGAGCCACATATATCCCCTTGCTTTTTACATGATCATACTGTTTTTTAAGGTATGGCTTGAGGAAGCGCTCCCACAGGGGATAGCCCATGATCAGCCCCTTCTGCTGGCCCCAGTCATCCCCAAAGAGAATGCAGTCGATGGGATACTCCGCAGCAATGTCCACCACTGCCAGGTTGTAGGCTACTATTCCTTGAAGCAGTTCGTCCACAAACTCCGGGTTCAGCAGCATATCGCACAGCAGCTCGGGCATGGAACGCAGGGTCCATGCCCGCTCAAACAGCGAAAAACCAATAGTATACATGGTGAAGTGGTCCCGCTTCGCCGCAAGGCGCTCGCACTTCTGGCGGATCAGGGCTTCGTCGGGCACAGGAAACCGGTACCCTTCCAGAGAGGGCTCCTGCAGCAGATACTCGTTGACTACACCAAAGTCACCATCCTGCCGGCCCCTGTCCCACACCACGCCGAACATGTCTCTGAAGCGGCCGCCAGTCAAAGTGGTGAAAGATTCGTTGCGCTCCTGGGCCAGGTAGGAGCCCGATTCGGCAAAGAAGCGGGGGTTGCCGGTCTCCCGGATCATCCGCGCGGATACCTCATCCGTCATGTCCAGGTAGTAGGGCACAGGCCGTACATCCCTGTGCGCCAGCGCCTGCAGCACGGCTTCTCTCTTTGTCATGGCTTTTCCTCCGGTGGATACGTCGATTGCTTGACACATCGGCTGCGGCGGGGTTTTCGATTGATTGAATCCATGATAGAGAGGGAGACAGCATGCTGTCAAGCCATTCCCTGCCCCGTTTGCGCTCTCCAGGCGCGGCGGGTATACTGTTCACGAGTTAAGGAACAAAGGAGGACAGCATTTTGTTAGCTGATATGATCTCCCGCCACCGGGAGGCCTTTGCGCCGGGCGCCAGCACCGAGCTGAGGGCCCAGCGCAACCTGCGCAGACAGGTCAGCCTGCTGAAGGGCAACCTGGTCACCAACATGCGTACCGATACCAAGGGCGTGGGTGCCCGGGTATACCAGGACAGCGTCTATGGCTTTGCCTCGGCGGCGGAGCTGAACGATGACGCCGTGCGCAAGGTATTGAAGAGCGCCACGGAAAACGCCGCCTTTCTGGCCGGCCGTGCCGGCCGGGGCGCAGAACCACTGCCCGCAATCCGCCGGGGCGAAGGGCCAAGACAGCCCGATTTCACCGACCTGCCCCAGAAACA
>JAAZBR010000030.1 GCA_012513735.1 Clostridiales bacterium
GCCTTCTTGAGGGCCTCCTTGAAGGCCATGGAGCCGGCGATTTTGTAGGCCATTTCCGATGAGTCCACATCGTGGTAGGAGCCATCGGTCAGGGTCACCTTGAAATCCACCACCTCGTAGCCACCCAGGATACCACTGCCAGCCGCCTCGCGAATGCCGGCGTCAATGGGGGCAATGAACTCTTTGGGGATCACGCCGCCCACGATCTTGTTATCGAAGCTGTAACCCTCGCCGGGCTCCGTGGGCTCGATGGTGATAACGCAATGACCGTACTGACCGTGACCGCCTGTCTGACGCACATAGCGCCCTTCGGCGGTGGCTGCCTTGCGGATGGTTTCCCTATACGCGACCTGGGGCTTGCCCACGGTGGCTTCCACCTTGAACTCACGCAGCATACGATCCACAATGATCTCCAGATGCAGCTCACCCATACCGGCGATGATGGTCTGCCCGGTCTCCTGATCGGTATAGGCCTTGAAAGTGGGGTCTTCTTCTGCCAGGCGGACAAGGGCCAAGGTCATCTTTTCCTGGCCGGCCTTTGTCTTGGGCTCAATGGCCACGCGAATGACGGGCTCTGGGAACTCCATCTTTTCCAGTACCACGGGTTTCTTGTCATCACACAAGGTGTCGCCGGTGGTGGTGTCCTTCAGGCCGACAGCGGCGGCGATGTCGCCGGTGCATACGCCCGTCACATCCTCGCGGTGGTTGGCATGCATTTTGAGAATCCGGCTGAAGCGCTCGCGCTTGCCCTTGGAGGAGTTGTACACATAGTTGTTGGCATCCACCGTGCCAGAGTATACGCGAAAGAAGGCCAGCTTGCCCACGAAAGGATCCGCCACAATTTTGAACGCCAGCGCAGAGAAAGGCTCATCATCGCTGGGATGGCGTTCGACCACGGTGTCGGGATCGTCAGGCAGCGTACCTTTGATGGAAGGGATATCCAGTGGAGAGGGCATATAGGCGCACAGCGCGTCCAACAGGGGCTGTACACCCTTGTTGCGGTAACTGGTGCCACACAGCACCGGCGTCATCTGGCAGGCGATGGTCGCCTTGCGGATGGCGGCGTTGATCTCCTCCTCGGTGATGGTTTCGCCGGAGAAGTACTTCTCCATCAGGCTTTCGTCCTGCTCAGCCACGGCTTCAATCAGCTTCAGGCGATATTCCTCAGCCAGCTCCTGCAGATCCGCGGGGATGGGTTCATCCCGGACATCCTTGCCTTCATCGTCGTAGTAGACTTCTGCCTGCATCTTGACCAGATCCACAATGCCGCGGAAACTGCCTTCAGCGCCGATGGGCAACTGAATGGGCACCGCGTTTGCGTGCAGGCGATCGTGCATCATGTGCACCACGCGGAAGAAGTCTGCGCCGATGATGTCCATTTTGTTCACATAGGCCATGCGCGGGACACTGTAGCGCTCCGCCTGCCGCCAGACCATTTCGCTCTGTGGCTCTACGCCGCCTTTGGCACAGAAGACTGCCACAGCGCCGTCCAGCACACGCAGGGAACGCTCCACCTCCACGGTGAAGTCTACGTGGCCGGGTGTGTCGATGATGTTGATGGTATGGCCCTTCCACTGGGCAGTGGTGGCGGCGGATGTGATGGTGATGCCGCGTTCCTGCTCCTGAGCCATCCAGTCCATCGTGGCATTGCCTTCATGGGTCTCCCCCAGACGGTGCACACGGCCTGTGTAGAACAGGATGCGCTCTGTCGTGGTGGTTTTTCCGGCATCGATATGGGCCATGATACCAATGTTGCGGACCATGTCTAGCGGGTTGGTTCTGAGCATACGAGATTACTCCTTAAAAATCCTGACAGAGGTTGCTGTGCCAGGTCAGATTAGTAACGGTAATGCGCGAAAGCCTTGTTGGCTTCGGCCATCCTGTGCATCTCTTCCTTGCGGCCAAATGCCTTTCCAGTGGAGTTGGATGCGTCGATCAGCTCCAGCGCCAGGCGCTCTGCCATGGTGCGCTCGGAACGGGTACGGCTGAAAGCAACCAGCCAGCGCAGGCCCAGAGTCTGCCGGCGTTCGGGCCGCACTTCAATGGGCACCTGGTAGGTAGCACCGCCAACGCGGCGCGCCTTGACTTCCAAGGCAGGCATCACGTTGTTGAGCGCTTCCTGGAAAACGTCGCCCGGCTCCTTGCCGGTCTTTTCACGGATCATGTCAAAGGCCTTGTAGCAGACCTGCTGAGCCACGCCACGCTTGCCATGCAGCATGATCTGGTTGATAAGTTTTGTAACGGTCACCGTCCCGTAAATGGGGTCGGGCAACACTTCACGCTTGGGGATAAAACCACGACGAGGCATTTCGTTCCCTCCTTGATTGCGAATGTCTTTGCCTTGCCGCGCAGCGTTTCAGCATAACGCCTGCCGAAGCGCCTGAGTGAAGGATGCTCTCCTGTTCCAAAGAGGCAGAGCCTTGTTGTCAGGCCGCGCAAGGTATGTGCGCCAATTACTTCTTGGGGCGTTTCGCGCCGTAGAGTGAACGGCTCTGGTTGCGCTTGGCAACACCCGCCGTGTCCAGCGTACCCCGGATGATGTGGTAACGCACGCCGGGCAGGTCGCGAACACGACCGCCGCGGATCAGCACCACGCTGTGCTCCTGAAGGTTGTGACCTTCGCCGGGGATGTAGCAAGTGCCTTCAGTCTGGTTTGTCAACCGGATTCTGGCGATCTTGCGCAGGGCGGAATTGGGCTTCTTGGGCGTCGTCGTCTTGACGCTCAGGCACACACCGCGCTTCTGCGGGCATCCCTGCAAGATCGGGGCTGTGGACTTGTTGGTAACCCTTTTCCTTCCCTTGCGGATCAATTGATTGATCGTGGGCATGAATGACCTCCTGATAATTGATCGGACCCTGTGTAAGCAGGTATCCTCCTATAAAATCCCCTCAACCCCGGGGGATATATAGTCTGTGTAACGGGCTGCCTTTTGGGCGGACACTAACTTTAAGTTACCCGCAAGGCAGGCAACCATAGCATGGTATCATAGAAAAAAGCTTTATGTCAATGCCAAATTCCCTTGTTTATCAAGGAACCTGCAAATCCTGTGTAAAATCCCGGCGCCCGGCGGGTTGGCAACCATTTTATCCATCTTTGCTACTGGGCGCTAGCCATGGCCTGGGTCAGGCGCGCCATGGCGTTGACCATTTCCTGGCTGTCCGGCGCCTGCGCAATGGCCTGGTTAAGGCCGTCGATGGCCGCCATCAGCTCCATGTACATGGGATGGGTGGGCGTCAGCGCCGCCAGTTGCTGGGAAGCCGCGGTGACCAGCGCATAGGCGTCGGGCACCAAAGACTGGCTGATATACGGAACCTCGAACTGTGTCTGGGGGCCGTGCATGTTGCACACCGCGGCAGACAGGGGATCGCCCCCTGCCACAAAATGGCCCAGATAGTCGGTCAACACAGAGGCATAGCTTGTGTTGACGAAGGCCTGCAGCGGGTGCCCTTGGGGCAGCACCACCACGCCGCGGGTAGCCAGCGATTCTGCCGGGCAATAAGTACCGGCCAGCATGTTGCTGGCGGTACAAATGGTGGTGGTGCGGTGCATCTGACAGTTGACCGTGGGCACCGTGCCCAGGGCCCAGTAGTCCGTCACTGTGCCATAGCCCATGGCGTCCTGCCGGCAGGCGTCGGTGGCCAACTGGCCGGAGACTGCGCAGGTCGTTGCCCGTACCAGGCCATACTGCTCCGGGCTGCCCTCCAGGATGTCCCGGTTCTGCAGGCCCTTCCTGTTGTGGATGTCCTGCATAAACTCTTTCCACAGCTTGGCCGCGCTGTTGCCGCCCGTGGTGCGTGAAGAGAGGGGCTTGTAGTTGTCATGGCCGATCCACACAGCGCCTGCATACCAGCCGGTCATCCCGCTGAAGAAGACGCCCCGCTGCTCGGAATTGGTACCCGTTTTGCCGGCCACAGTCTGCCCCGAGATACGGGCTGACGTGCCGGTGCCCTTTTGAACAGCTTCCTTCATCATGTCTACAGTCATCCACGCGGTAGAGGGCTTGAACACCTGGCGTCTCTGCTGCTGGGCATGGCTGTCATACACCACCTTGCCGCTGGCATCGGTGATGCCCAAGAAACTGATGGGCTCCTGATACACGCCGCCATTGCCCAGCACGCCAAAGGCTGTAGCCATTTCCAGCGGCGTCAGCCCGGAAGAACCCAGCGCCAGGCCAAAGGGGGTATTGTTCAGATGGGCCTTGTCCACGCCCATCCGCAGCAGAAAATCGGCCGACCGCTCCACTCCCACATAGGTCATCATAGCCTGGGCGGTGGCGGTGTTATCACTTTTTACCAGCGCAGTACGTAGCGTTTCAGGGCCGCGGTAGTTGGCGCCGCCATAGTTTTTGGGCCACGTATCCTTGCCGTCAGCACCCCGCCAGCCCGCGATGGGAATGGGCATGTTGTAGGCGATGGACGCAGGGCTGGCCCCCAGCTCAATGGCCGGTGCGAACACCGAAATGGGCTTGATGGAGGAGCCCACCGGCATGTTCATGTCGGTGGCCCGGTTGAGGGTTTTGCGCTGGGTAGGCGGCATGCGGCTGCCCACGATAGCCTTCAGCTCGCCGGTGCGGTAATCGATCACGCAGGCGGCGGCCTGGGGTTGCTGAATCTCCTCATAGGTACCGTCGCTGTTGCGCGCCCTGTATATCTTGTCACCCGGATCCCGCAGGGCAGGGTAGTCCTTGTAGTTATAAAGGGCGTCCTCCACCGTCTTCTGTATCTCGGTGTCAAGCGCCAGATACACCTTGTAGCCCCCGGTGCGCAGTTCCCGCTCCATGGCGGCACGGTTGCGGGCGTTATCCTCCAGGCTGTTGATTTTCAGCAGCGTGCGCACCACATCTCGCACGGCATATTCCACATAGTGCACATAGGGATACAGTGTATCTTGGGCAGGGGATTCCCGCAGCACCGTGGCGGTGGAGGGCTCCAGCGCCTGGGTGTACTGGGCGTGGGTGATGAACTGGTTTTCATACATCATCCGCAGCACGTAGTTGGTGCGGTTGTTGGTGATGGCCGGATAATCCACATTGGGCGAGCTGCGCAGATAGAAGTTGCGCCGCGCGTTATAGTGGTACGGGTTGGTAGTCATCCCGGCCAACATGGCGCATTCCCGCAGGGTGAGCTGATTGAGCTCCTTGCCAAAATAACCGGTGGCCGCCACCTTGACGCCGTAGTAGTTTTCCCCCAGGTAGATAGTGTTTAAATAGCTCTCCAGGATTTCGTCCTTCGTGTAGCGTGACTCAAGCTGCATAGCCAGGTAGGCCTCCTGAATCTTGCGCTTGTAGCTCAGCTCATCTGTGAGCACAGTGTTTTTAATCAGCTGCTGTGTGATGGTACTGCCCCCCTGCTGGGAGCCTGACACAAAGTTAGTGATGAAGGTGCCGATGATGCGCTTGATGTCAACACCGTTGTGGGAATAGAACCGCGCATCCTCTACTGCCACAAAGGCATAGCGTAGCTGCTGGGGCATGGTGTCAATGGACACCATGATACGGTTTTCGGTGCCCTTGTAATCGGTAATCAGGTTGCCCTTAGCATCATAAAAAAAGGAAGTCTGTGCCTGATCATCAATTTTTGCGATATCCAGCACAGGAGCCGTCTCCACATAGGCCTTGGCAATGCCCACCACCACGCCGATGCCCGCCAGGCCCAACAACAACACCATCAGCATGCTCATGCGGAAGGCGTTAACAATCACCCCCAGTGCAAAACTGCGCCTGCGGGTGCGCTTTTTGAATATGCTGCGGCGCGGCCTTTGTTCTCCGCCGGAAAAGCCACCGTCCTGGGGGGTGCTGTAGGGGGAATGCTGGGGTTGCTGCATGCCTGTCCTCCATGATTGATCGGACGCATTATACCACAGCCCAACACCCAGCGATAGCTATGCTCCCCTGGTAGAGCGGAAAATGTTACATCTTCGCAACATAATCGTAACACAATGCGCGAAATCGCTTGACATGCCTGCATCTATGCCGTAGAATGCAGGCGTATGAAACAAAATGTCGTCCATGCGCCTCTGGCGCCGGAAGGGGGGATGGGCATGAATATCGCCCACGACCGCATAAGAAGGATTGCTCTCATTGTAATGGCCTGCCTGATCATGGGGCTGTTTGCAGGCAACGTGCTGGCGGTTACGGACGCCAGCAGCATCGATTTTAAAATCAGCATCGATCCGCAAAGCCTGAAAGAACCAGGCCCCGTAACGGTCACCGCCACGGTATCCAACAAGGGCGCGGAGGCCATTGCGGTTCCCATGACGCTGTACGATGAATCCGACAAGGTGGTTACCTCTGCCTTTGATGGCGGTGTCATCGCACGGCTGGATGTGAACGGCGTCAGCGAAGCCCCCTTCCAGTGGACAGTGACCCAGCAGCAACTGGATGCCGGCAAGCTCACCTTCTATCTGCGCCTGCAGACGGAAGACAGCACCGGCGCCATCACCCAGGTCAGCATCCCGGCCGCGGCCACCATCGCCTTTGCGGGCGAGAAGGTGCAACTGGGCGTGCAGCGCAGCGTGACACCCGAGGTGGTGCGCGCCGGCAGCACCGTTACCGTCACCTACGAGCTGAGCAATGAAGGCACCGTGCCGCTAAGCAATATCCAGATCACGGAAAACCGCCTGATCTCCACAACCCGCCGTACAGTGGATGTGATTGAGCCTGGCAAGACCGCCACCGTCACTTTCAGCAAAAAGGTAGGAAACGCGGGGGTGGAAAGCTCTGCCGTCATTACGTACTACCGTCAGGGCAGCAAGACACAGCTTCGTCAAACGGTGGACACCCTCAGCGTTCCCTTGGCCAAGCCCGGCTTTTCAAGCAAGCTTACCGCCAGCAAAACCTCGGTAGAGGTAGGCGAAACCATCACGCTGACGCTCACGCTAAATAACAAGGGCAACATCAACTATGAAAATGTACGCGTCAGCTCTCCCACTTTGGGCGATATTTTCACAGACATCACGCTGCCCGCCGGGCAGACCGTGACCCAGACCAAAGAGATCACGCTGATGGCCCCCACCACGTTCAAGTTCTCCATCGCGCTGGAGGACAACACCGGCACCAAGCAGACCGAAACCACCAACGAGCTGAAAATCAGCGCATATGCCCAGGGCCAGATGATGAACCTGAATGTCCAGGCAACGGCTGACCGCACCTCTGTGGACAGCCTGCCGGGCCTGGTGCGCTTCAGCGTGCTGATCACCAATGACAGCAACACCGTGGCCAAGCCGGTCAACCTGTATCATGGCACGGCCCGCTTGGCTTCCGTGGGCGAACTACAGCCCGGAAAATCCGTCACCATCACCCGCGACTTCAACATTTCCCAGGCGGGCAAGTTCCGCTTCACGGTGAAAACCGTGGACGCGCTCAACAACGAGGTGGCCTTCGACTCCAACGAGCTGAGCGTGTCCTTCAGCCCCATGACGCCCGGCCCCACGGGGCCCGCCACGGTTGCCATCCCTCCGGTGGTCACCTTCAGCCCGGTGCCGGCTCCCGTTATTGACAGCACGGCCCAAACCGGCCGCGACGCGCTGTTTATTGCCATGATCGGCGTGGGGGTGCTGGCCGGTGTCAGCGTGCTGCTTTTTGTCGTCAGTAGTCTGATGCGTGCCTACGCACGCCGCCAGTCTGACGCAGCCTATGATCACCTGGAAACAGCGCCTAAGCGTGATTTCGCGGATCCCACCACCTACCAGGGCGAGACGGATGCGGCAGCCGAAGCCCCTCCATCCGCTGAGGACGAGCCGACGGTCGCTCCTCTTGAAGAGCCGCGGGAGCTGCCCCATTACAAGTACCTGCAGGACGATGCGGCTCCTCTTGCCACCGCCACCGCAGTACCGGTGGATGCCGCTAAGGTCGCCGAAGAAGAGCCTACCCTCCGCACCCCAGCAGAAGATGTCCCCGATGCCGACGACCAGGACGAAGGGTACCAGATGCTGCGGGAGGAGGGCGAAGCCACGGCAAACGGCATTGAGCGACGCAGTCGCCGCGCCGCCAAGCACCATAAGCTGCCCGACGATGAGGAGTAACCTGTTCCCTGCAAACTTCAGGCCCCGCCCGGCAAGCGGGGCCTTTTTCACCTGATCTCGCTGACTATCATCTCGCTGACTATCTACAGATATTTTGCGGCTCTGCCGCGGGGAGGACCCAATGAAACGAAACCGTATCATCGCTTGGCTGCTGACTGTGCTGCTGTTGGGCGTGCTGCCTGTGCTGGCCGCCGAACAAAAGCCCGTGATCGGCACCACCGGATTGATGGAGGCCATGAGCGGCACCTATTATGGCAACCGGATTGTGGCGGAGGGTGAAAGGCCCATGCTGTTTGCCATCACAGGCGGCCTGCTGCCAAAGGGATTGACGTTGTCCGAGTCCGGCATCCTGACGGGAGTTCCCCAATACCCGGGGGATTACACCTTCACCGTGCGGGTGACAAATCCCGCTGGCAGCAGCTATGCCAACTATAACCTGCATGTTGCGCCCTACGATGAAAGCCGCATGCAGCAGGGCGGGCAGGACAACGGCATCATCGGTTCTGGTCAGGACAGCCTGAACGGCGTCGCCAACGCCATCAACGGCGGGCGCGTGACCATGCAGGATGGTAGCGTGTTTTTTGTAGACGCCAAGGGTTACCTGTACCAGTGGGCCAGCCCCTTTGAAAAAAAGCCCGGCCTGCTGTTCAAGCCCCGGGAATACCGACAGCTGGACAGCCTGCCCAACATGCTGTACTAC